>JAFGID010000139.1 GCA_016929735.1 Ignavibacteriales bacterium
ATTTCGAAATATCATTACTGACAATAAACCAAAGATGGAAAAAAAGGGTCCAGATTTCTTGATCATCGGTGTTCAAAAAACAGGTACAACAGCCTTGTTTTCATATCTAACCAAGCATTCATTAATTAATGCGCCAAAATAGAAAGAGATTCATTTTTTTTAGCAGTGATGCTTTATATGCCAAAGGCCTTTCCTACTATCTATCATTTTTTCCCGTATGTTCAGATCAATATCTAACCTTTGAGGCTTTGTCGAGTTATCTGATGAAATTAGGCAAGCGACCTTGCGTATATTTGCTTGAATAAGGTGATTAATTGGTGTAAGTTGAAATAAAGCTACAACCCAGTACAACTTTTGATTTCCAAAAACGTGGATTATCTGCGCCAGCAGTCGTCCAATATCCAAGCGTTTGGTCATTGTCATCAGCACCTCTCTCCTTATCACTGGAAAAAGCTGTTGTGCAGATAGTGGTGAAAAGGCGAGGAAGCCTAATGTGCTAAGTGGTGTTTAGTATCAGCTTCCATAAACTGACCTACGGCAGCTCATGAAGCCAGTATCATAAGGTAAAATTATGATTTGAATTAAGCAAAATTAACAATTGAATTGAAATTCAACCAACTAAAATTTATAAATATAAAAAAAAGATGTGCACCTCAAAAAAATGATTATTAATAATATTTTCCTTATTAAAGAATGTTCTTGTTAATTTCGCGAAGAATAGATGCCTTTCTTTTACTAGGTGATCATCATAAAAAAATAGGTAAATAGTTGATTACAAAAAAAATAAAAAAAACCATAAAAAAAATCATAAACAAATTAAGATTGTTTATTGAAAAATTAAAATTTATTAAGAAATCCGGTTTGCTTTTTTCATTGATCGAGAACCCTTTAATTTTCAACAAAACACTTTATTTGAAAGAAAACCCCGATGTGAGTGAAAAAAAAGTCGAGCCTTTCCTCCATTACATTTGGCATGGTTGGAAGGAGGGAAGGAGACCAAACCAGTACTTTTCTCCAAAATCATATTTAAAAAAGCACCCTGAGATTGCAGATATTTGGGGAGAGCCACTTTCACATTCGATCAGAAATGGTTGGAAGGATATATTTGCAGAAATTGAAAATAGTAATATATTACTGGATTCCATGCGCCCTCCCGTTTTTATTTTTGGTCCACCAAGATCAGGGTCTACCTACCTTGTACGCGTGCTAAACCAACATGAAAATTTTTTTATAACAAATGAATTGAGAGTAATGTCTTTCATAAATGATTTATTTCATATCTTCATGGAATCGGAGAGGATGGAATGGAATTTGAAAAGCGAATATAGAAATGAATTCATTAATTTTTTCAAGAACAAACAGGTAAACACTATTAAATCTTTCTATTTAGAAAAAACCCAAAATATTAATATGATCTGGGGGGATAAAAACCCACATTATGCAGACCCTAAGAATGATCCTGGAGCACTGGAGACAATAAGGGAATTATTCCCTGATGCCAAGTACATTCATATTTACAGGCATCCGAGAAATGTTATAAACTCGCTTGTAGAAAAGGGTTGGACGGGATTCAAGGGAGGTGTTGTTGTTTACAAAAGGATCATCACCACAGGCAGGGAGTTTGGCAAAACACTTGATAAAAAAAATTATTTTGAAATTAAATATGAAGATCTCTGTTCAAAAGGGTTGACTATCGCAGAGCAAATTTGTAATTTCCTAGACGTTCAAGTTAGTAACAGACAAAATCAATTCTTGATGGAGCAGGAACAATCCAGAACACCCATATGTTCACCGGTAACACCTTTACAACTGATTGGTAAAGAAAGAGAAATTCGTTTTTCAAAAGACGAGGAACGTTATTACCAAAATCATATAGTACCCATATTAGATGATTTCGGTTACAGAGATATATAATTGATAGACGTTTGTCTATAAAAAATTTCAATTAATGTTGTTAGCAACATATTTCTTGGTTTCACGTCTCAAGGGAAATCGTGATTATTTATAAACACCATAGTAGAGCTGAAAGATAAGCGTTTTCTTGGCCTGTTTTTCAAACAACGCTCCACAAATTATATTTCTTCCTGTTTCAAATCACGGAGTTTGCATTTTTTAGTTATTACTGGCGGATTAAGCAATTGGTGTTCTCACTAGTGCTTCTCTCCTAAGAAGCATAAGGAAGGGCAAAATAAACCTAAACTCCTAAATTTTTTGCATTTGGCTCATGTCACATAAACTCTTTCCCATTATCGCAGGTGATGGTATGAACAGGAAAGTTTCCTAGTTATAATATGATCGTTTACTTTACCGCCTCTTTGGTTCGTTGCTTCACCAAGCACATATGCTTATTCGCCTTTTTTGAACAACCAAGGTTATTATGGCATCTTTCTTTCCCTTTCCAATAATTGTATCCGTCTCCAAATCCCCCAGTCTGCTTTTGTCTGACTCAATCTTTGTGTGTTCATCAATCATGGTTCTGTTGATTGTTTGCCCACATTATTTACAGCTTTAATAGATTTTTTTACGCTTTTTAAGACATCTGAGATGCTTCCCCAGAGGCTTCCACCATCTCTATTATCTTGATAGATATATTGTTAGTATATCCATTAATGACTGATATGCATGATTTGGTTACCCCTACAATGATTACTAAGTTGCTCCAGGCCCAAGTCAAGACCGATAAAATCCTCAACCAGCTTCCACTCTTCTGGCTTGATACTAACTATGGTAATATTTTGCCTTTCATTGGCAAATCGCAGGGCTTGTTTGGGCCGATGTCCTTTCTCTACTTGATTATGTTTGAGTTCTTGGCTGATGGTGAATTTATGTAAAGCGATTGCTTCAGCTATCTCTGCCCAGCAAAATCCTGCTTTCAGAAACATATAAATATGGTATCTTTGGTTGTAGATAAGTTGAGAATAAGGCCCTATGGGTGCTTTTTTGATTTAGTCGTTAGAGAGGTGCTTATCTAACCGCAGTTTAACTTTCTAACACTTACAAAGTAGCATTTATGAATTGAATTCAAGATAATAAAAAAACCAAGGTTTTTAATCCAAATTGTTTAATGAAATATAATTTTTACAACGTTAATTAATAGGAAATCACACCATGTTATAATTTCCGGCACATGGCGCACAGGCATCACGTTTCTAGTTCAGCTGTTTACAGTATTGAAGTTGGATACTTAGTTTCACCTCCTGAAGTCAAATATTGATAAGAACGCAAACGCGAGCATTGAAAAATAAATCCGCTCACCTAATGCGCCGTGTATCATCAAGAATCCCCATTAGGGAAATTATATAAACGAAACAATAAGAAATTTAATTGTTTATTGAAAATAATTTATATAGATTTTTTTTTGAGAAGGGAAAAAATCAATGCATCAATCTTCATATGAAAAAATGAGATATTTTAGGGAAAAATACCTTTCGAATATGGAAGAAAGAAATCTTAAGATCATGGATTTCGGTTCAATGAATATCAACGGTAATTATCAGCCAATTTTCAACTCTAAAAAATGGGAGTATGTGGGCGTTGATATGGCAAGCGGACCGGGGGTTGATATTGTCATAAAAAGGGTCTATTTTTGGGATGGAATTCCTTCCAATTCTTTTGATGTTGTCATATCCGGACAAACTTTTGAGCATTCAGAATATTTCTGGTTATCCATTCTTGAAATAAGGCGGATCTTGAAATATGGCGGGCTCTGCTGTATTATTGCCCCTTCCAGCGGGCCCGAACATCGTTACCCGGTTGATTGCTACCGGTTTTACACAGACGGCATAAAAGCAATTGCCAAATTTGCGGGATTAAATATCTTGGAAGCAGAAACTGAATGGGAACCGAAGCAAGAATATCCGGATAAGAGTGGGGAAATTTGGAAAGACACCATACTCATTGGTCAGAAAAAAGAATTCATTCCAATGTATCAAAGGTTTAAACATACAATTTTTCGTTTTGCTTTGAAATGGTTGGGGGATTACCGTGAAAGGATTTAGAAATACTCACCAAGTTGTAATCGTAAATTAGATAAAGGTTTTATTGCTATTGAACAATGAAAAACCTCCCAAATAAAGTAATTGAAATTAATGAAAAACGTAAAACTAATATGATAAAAGAAATTAACCCGTTTGAACATCCCATCTGTCTTGAAGTGCCCCATCGCCTGGTCCGCCCGGACGCCTGGGTGAGACATATCCCTTTCGCCATGTATCTGGTTGATATTTTAAAACCACGCATGATCGTAGAGCTAGGCACGCACACAGGAAATTCCTACTGCGCTTTCTGCCAAGCAGTGGACAACCTCAGCCTGGAGACAGCCTGCTTTGCCGTAGATACTTGGCAAGGTGATCCACAAGCAGGACTATACGGGCCGGAAGTCATCGAAGAGCTGCGTAGTTACCATGATCCCAAATATGGTAGTTTTTCAACTCTCATGCAAACCACCTTTGATGAAGCTGTGAGGGAATTTAAGGACAGTACGATTGACCTGCTACATATTGATGGTTTGCACACATACGATGCAGTGAAGCATGATTTCGAAACCTGGCTGCCAAAATTAAGTGAAAGAAGCGTGGTGCTATTCCATGACATTATGGTCAGTCAGGATGATTTCGGAGTATGGAAGATTTGGGGAGAATTGAGAGAAAAATATCCTGGATTTGATTTCACCCATGGACACGGCTTGGGAATCCTTGGGGTAGGTAAAAATCAGGCCAACCTGGTCCAAGGCATATTCAGGATTGACGAGAAAGAACAAGCTACTTTTAAAAAATTGTTCAGCTTTTTAGGAAAGAGATTTGAGCAGGAACTGAAGCTAACTCAGGTTGAAGAAATATTATCCAAAAAAGATTTATATATTCTTGATTTAAAAAATCATAACCAACAGCTGGAAAGTGAAAATGCCCAATCAGAAGATCTTTTGGCAAAGTGCCATAATCAGCTAACTCAAATAAAGGCTAGCAAAGCTTGGAAACTAGCATTATTTTTGCGGAGGGTCCGAAAGGTGGTCCTTCCGCCAAACAGCCTGCGAGCCCGCGCGTTTTCCAAGATTCTTGCTCCGGTATTGAAAACCCTGCGCGAGAGAAAAATACACCATAATTTGGATCTCATCCGTTCTTCAGAATTCTTCGATGGGGATTGGTATCTGCACAATAACCCCGATGTTCGAATGAAGAAATTTGATCCAGCTGTTCATTTTTTACTATATGGAGGATTTGAGGGAAGAGACCCAGGTCCCAACTTCAATTCCCAAAAATATCTAGATGATTATCCAGATGTTATTGAAAGGAATCAAAATCCTTTAATCCACTATATCAAATTTGGTTGCCTAGAAAAAAGAACAATCTATAAATCTTATCATTTTGAATATTTAGATAAAAAGAAAAAAATACTCGAAGATTTGAATGAGATCGAGATCACTCAATCATTCTATGAGAGAGATGTGTATTATGAGGACTTAGAAAAGACTAAAACCAAATTGATCACTTTTTATCTTCCCCAATTTCACCAAATCCCAGAAAATGATAAGTTTTGGGGGAAAGGGTTTACTGAATGGACTAACTTAAAACAAGCAAAATCGTTCTTTGAAGGACACGACCAACCGAAAGTTCCCTCTGATCTTGGATATTACGATCTGAGAGATCCTGAAATAATGAAAAGACAAGCGCAACTTGCAAAGTCTCATGGCTTATATGGATTCTGTTTTTATCGATATTGGTTTAATGGTAAAGAGGTGCTGGAAAAGCCACTTTACCAGTTTTTACAAAATCAAGCAATAGACATCAATTTTTGCATATGCTGGGCTAATGAAAATTGGACCAGAAAATGGGACGGAAAAGAAAATGATATCCTTATCAAACAAGAACACAATCTTGAAGATGATGGAAGGTTTCTTAAAAATTCGATAAAATTTTTTAAAGATCCAAGATATATCAAAATTTCAAACAAACCCCTTCTACTTATATATAATCCAAAAAAACTTTTCGACACTCAAGAATCTATATTACTATGGGATCAGATTTGCAAAGAAGATGGTTTTAATGGTATTTATACTATCGCCATTGAATCACTTTATCCAATTAAATCAAAAAAATACATTCCAGGATTTGACGCAGTAACACAATTCCCACCCTTGCAGGCAAGTCTAACCAATATTTCTAATCTGGTCAATTTTCATGCTAAGTTTAAGGGATCTGTATGGGATTACAGAGAAATGATAGCCAATTTTTGTTTAAAACCCAACAAAGATATACCCACATACAGAGCCGTAACTCCCTCTTGGGATAATACCGCCAGGAGGGGCGATCATGCATCCATTTTCATCAACTCTCATCCCAAATATTATCAATACTGGTTAGAAAAAGCAATTATTTTCACCAAAGAAACACATCCGGAGGATAGTCAATTCATATTCATTAATGCCTGGAACGAGTGGGCAGAAGGAGCATACCTGGAACCTGATCAAACATCGGGATACGCTTACCTCAATGCTACATCAAAAGCAATCCTGAATACAGAAAAAACAACAAACAAAACATATAGAAACGGTGCGATTGATGTAATTTTCGGGAAACTAGGCGAAAGTGATTTAGAAGTTATAAAAATAATAAGAACTCTAAGCAAAAGAACAAATATTCAAATAAAATTTTATTCACATTCAGAAAACAAGCAATTACTGGTAAGTGAATTAATACATAATGTAAATTATTATGCATCTCTTGGAGAAAATAATGGGGTAAAAATAAAAGAGGAGATTCTGCCATCCAGTTCACAGGGTATTCTCCTTGCTGGTGAATTAAGCCCAGAGTTCATAGATGCAATAGCGGGATCAAATCGTCCCGTCATCAGAATATCTGATAATATCAATAATTCAACCCAGTTTAAAATTAATTACATCCCACAAGAAGATCTAACTGAACATTACGGTGTGCTGTCGTTGTTGAAAAAGATATGGGAATTAACAGATATTAAACCTGCCGTTTCCATCATCATCCCCTCTTATAACCATGCGCTCTTTCTAACAAAGAGACTGGATACAGTCTTAAACCAAACCCTTATAGATTATGAGGTTATCGTTGCCGATGATTGTTCTTCGGACAAAACGGTTAAAATATTGAAAAAATACGCAGAAATACCCAATTTTTCTTATTGGACAAATGAACAAAACAGCGGCTCGCCATTCAGGCAGTGGGTAAAAGGAATCAATAAATCCCGCGCAGAGATTATATGGATAGCAGAAGATGATGATTTCTGTGAGCCAGATTTCTTGGAATGTTTACTTCCCGCATTTGAATCTCCTGAGATATTGCTTGCTTACTGCAAATCACTCAGAGTAGATGACAAATCCGAAATCAAAGGAGACTACTCTGATTATCTAAACGACCTTTCAACCACCAAATGGAATGATGACTATTTTAATAAAGCCCATGATGAAATAACCTCGGGTTTTGCTGTGAAGAATATCATACCAAATGTCAGTTCAGTTTTATTCCGCAAATTTGATGTGGCCGCCATTGAAAAAGAATTGTGTAGTTACCAGTTTGCGGGAGATTGGTTTTTTTATCTTAACGCAATCCAATGGGGCTCTGTTTATTACTGCTCTAAACCCCTTAATTACCACCGCAGACATAAAAATACACGCATGCACGAGGCGCTAGCAAAATTAACCTATTTCAAAGAAATTGAAAGAATTCACAAGTATTGTATTGAAAATTTTGTTCTTGATGAAAAAACAATTGATGGTATGAAAAACAGGGTTTTGAATGAATTCCGACACTTATTTGGCTACAACCAAATTGAAAAGTTGGAAAAGAATTACTCATTAAAATATTTGGAAGAAAAAAAGCTTGAACAGACCTTCAACTACCCCTTGAATATTTTGATTGCAATTGATGGGTTCTATTTCGGAGGCGCTGAATTATTCCCTATCCGCCTGGCAAATCACATGTCGGAAATTGGCCACCACATTACTATTTTAAACACCAACGGCCTTCCGTCCGAAGAGCGGGTAAGGGGCATGGTATCTGATCAAATAAGGATTGTCGATGTCACAGACTACCATGAACAATCTATGTTCCTGAAAGAGGTGGTGTCTGAACACCAAATAGATTTAATTAATTCACACGGATGGAATGCAGATTATTACATAAATAATAATATTGATGATCTGATCACCCCATGGGTTTCGTCCATGCACGGACATCATGAATCACTTCTGCGCAAGGAAATGGGGCCTTATGATGTATTTCTTGAAGAAATGCCAAGGATGGTTGAAAGGGTCGATACATTTATCTATATTCACCCCAAGAATTTGGAAGTGTTTGAAAAATTTCCACAAAAATCAAAAAGGCAATTGCAACAGATTCCTTTTTTAGGTATTTCCCCACATCTCCCTAAGCAAAAAAATATTCTTGGGCTGGGTATACCTCCGGATACCTTTATCTTGGGTATGGTAGCCAGAGGAATTAAGGAAAAAGGATGGGAAGAGGCGATTGAAAGCATCAATATTATTAATAAAAAATCATCGAGAAATACACATTTGATAATAATTGGCGGTGGGGCGTACTTGGAAGAACTGCAAAGTAGTAATCAAGATGAAAAGGTCCATTTTATTGGATATAGCGATGAAGTACGCAGCTGGATGCAGACATTTCACGTGGGATTGCTGCCGACATATTACACATCCGAAACTCATCCCCTATCAATTATGGAATACCTATCCTGTGGTATCCCGGTGATTTCGACGAAAATAGGAATGATACCTGAAATGCTGGATGCAAAAGGCAGCATTGCCGGCTACCTTCTTGAACTGAATAATCAAGGAAAAACAGATCCGAAAGATATTTCTGAGTTTGTTTTGAGCTATATCAATAATTTTGACCTGTATGAGTCTCACCGCAAACATGCAAATACTGCGTTTGAAAAGCTTACCATCAATTCGTGTGTTAAGAATTACATTAATTTATACAGGCAAATATTGAATGGGAATTGTAAATATGGCGAATAAACTTTACATACACATTGGTAGGCAAAAAACAGCAACAACTTCTCTTCAAATTTTTCTTGAAAAAAACCGCAAAAGGCTTCTAAATAAATATGGAATTCATCTGTCATGCATCGGGAAAAAAGATAACTACCTCTCATGCGCAAACCATGATTTGGGATGGGCACTAAATAAACAAGAATCTGAAGGTAAGCTTAAGGAATACCATGATACCCTTAGGAGTGAGGTTGAGTCAAACCCAAAAACATTAATTTCCTCAGAGTCGCTAGGCCCTTTCCCCAGGGAGCTAAAAGAATTTCTCGATCCCATCGATGCAGATATATACATAATTGTGTACCTTCGCAGGCAGGATACATACCTGCAGTCAATTTATCATACAATCGTTTGCCATAATTCGTTTACAGGCACTTTTGAAAATTTTCTTGATAAGAAAAATGTTATTAATTATTACAGTTATTTGCGACTGGATGAAGATTATTTCACTTTTCTGAAAAAATGGTCAAGAATTTTCGGAAAAGAGAAAATCATTGTCAGACCATTTGAACGCAAACAGCTCTATAAGGAAGATATTTTCAGCGATTTCCTGAAGATATTGGGGGTTGAGAATATCGAAAATTTTAAAGTACAAAAACCAGTGAATGTTTCTTTTGGAAGGGAGATGTTAGCATTTATCAGACAAATGAATATCCTTTTCAAGAAAAACAGTATAAACTTCAAACTCCCAAAAACTAGTAGTCTTCATGAACTTGAAAATATTCTGGCATTTCCAAAAAGCAATTTGATATCACCAATAAAATCGATGGGAATTTTAAACGAACATCGAGAATCAAATTCAAAAATTGCAAGGGAGTTTTTAGGTCGTAAAGATGGGCTTCTGTTTCTTGATAAAGAGCCAGATGTAAACGATCCATATAATGAAAATTTTTTCACAGAGGATGTATTTATTTCCATCGCTTCAGAATTTTTCCGTATTTACCAGGACGAAATGCTCCAAATTGGAAACGTTCGATTCCTAAAAAAAACCGACCTTAATCTTGTTGATGAAAACAAAAAGCTGCGCATGGAGAATATTATTTTGAGGAGAAAATTGCAATCTTCAAAAAATATCAATGAATTTAAGAAAATTATAAGAAAAATAATTCACTGTATTAAAAAATGAAAAAGTTATACATACACATTGGTACTTATAAAACCGGCACAACAACAATACAGCAAGGTCTTGCCTTAAACGAACGCGAATTAATGAATCATGGATACGTCTATGCATCGACGGCAAGAACTAGCGGGGATAACTTCAACCACCACAATCTTGTTCATTTTCTACATAATAATAAATTGTTCAAGGAAACGAAAGGCACCTGGGAGGAGTTGATTTTTGAAATAAAAAATAAAGAATATGAGAATTTCATCATTTCTTCCGAGATATTTTGTTCAATGAAGAAAGAGGAAATCGAGAAAATAAGGGATATCTTGCCTGCTGAAATAAGGGTAATCATTGTATGTTACTTAAGAAGGCAGGACTTGATTCTGCAGTCAGTTTGGTCACAGTTAACTAAAAATAACATGAACAAAATGGATTTTAAGCCCTGGCTGAAAGCGGTAAATTACAAAACTGAATTCACTGACTATTTCCTGTTTTTAAAGAAATGGGAAGATGTTTTTTATCAGGAAAACATTAAGGTTAGAGTGCTGGAAAGAGATCAGCTTGAAGATGGTAATTTATTCAAGGATTTTCTTTCTGTTTGTGGAATTAAATTTGAATTCGACAAATTAAATCCTATCCCACTGTTGAATGAATCCCCAAGCCACAAGACATTACATGCGATAAGATTGTTTAAAAAATATTACCCTAAAAAATTAAATTTGAAACAACTTAGGTATTTCAGCAATCTCATTCAAAAATACGCTGAAAAGAAAAATTGGAACAGATATAAATTATCTTTACTAAATAAAAAATTATCTAAAAAAATCCTTTCTTTCTATAAAGAGTCAAATGAACTGGTTGCCAAAAAGTATTTTAAAAGAGAAAATCTCTTTCTTGATGGGATAGAACCCTCCGGAATAAAAGATGAGAAGACTTCTGAATTATTAAATTTCGAATTAATTGGTTTGTTTTTTTATTTAATTGGTAAAGAAATTACTAATTTTTTATCAAACAAATTAAAATCCAACTCTTGATAAAGAAAGTATTATGTTTGTAAAAACTAAAATTCTTAAAAGAGAGAAACAAATTTATATTCATATTGGGCTGCCAAAAACCGGGACCACAACAATACAAAAATCTTTGTATCAAAATCAAGATATTTTTTTAAAGAACAACATATTAATTCCTGATATCGGAAAGTCTCATATGAACACGGGGAGCACCGTTCACCATAATCTCTACTGGGAATTAACTGGCAACAGAAATTTTCGAAAAAATCTTGGTACATGGGACGATCTTATTAAAAAGATAAACATTTCAAACAATGAAAAAATAATAATTACTAGCGAGCTATTTTTCTCCTTGCCCCAAAGAGAAATTAATAAAATCAAAAATTACTTTTTCGATTACAGCGTTCACATAATTGTATATCTACGCCGTCAAGATCTGTTTTTCCAATCAATTTGGAGTCAGCTAATTAAAGCAGGTTATAGAGATGATTATTATTTGGATTTTCATGATTGGCTTGAAGACAGAATGCTTTCAAAACAATCTGATTTTGATGTTATATTAGAAAAATGGAGCAAAGTGTTTGGTACGAAAAGCATTATCGTGCGAATTCTGGAAAAAAGCCAAATTGAAGGAACTCTCTTTAATGATTTCCTGACTGCCTGCGATATTCAGTATAAAGCAGATTATGTTATTTCAAGGGACGCGAATATTTCCCCGGGAATAAAAACGCTGGTATTGATTCAAGAAATTAAAAAACGTCTAAAGTGCACTTCAAATACAAATGCAAGACAAAGGCTCTATTCAAGTTTACGGAGATATGGAGAAAAAAGGGGATGGGATAATGAAAAGGCAAACTTGATTGACATGGAAATGTACAAAAAAATCACAGAAAGGTACAGGGAAGGAAATCAAAGAGTAGCACACAAGTATTTCAACAGAAATCAGCTCTTTCTCGATACTTTTAAAGAAAAGGAAATAACGACTTTTTATCTAAAAGATTTTAAATCAGAAGAACTTTTTGATATGTTTGGTTTGTTTGCCCAGCGATTTTTAAATGAAAGAGAAAGCAATCAAAAACTAGAAAATTCGGAAGCAGATTATGAAAGCATTATGAAGCAGTTGGTACCCATTCAAGCCAGCCTCTGGTGGAAAATTCTTAACAAATTTCGTTTAATTAATAAGAAGAGATAAACACGTGAAACAAATCCTTTTACACATTGGACCTCATAAAACCGGAACAGGAACAATACAAAAGTCGTTATTTGAAAATAAAAACCAGTTATTGAATAACAATATTCTTGTGCCAAAAATTGGTGAAATTTCCACTAATATGTCAGGACACCATAACCTCGTATGGGAAATGGTTAATAGAAAAATTTTTCGGAGAGAAAGAGGGACTTGGAACGAACTTGTCAATTTAATAAAGAATACGATACATGAAAAAATTATTATTACCAGTGAGGGTTTTTCACATTTCTCAGATAAAGAAATTGCGCTTATCAAAAAAAAGCTGGATAATATTGCAGATGATATTAAGATAATCATATATCTCAGATACCAACCCTTAATATTACAATCTCAATGGTCACAGTGGGCCAGATACCATATCAATTTTTCTAAAAATTTTTATGAATGGTTGGAAGCCCTTAATTATTATTTTCCCTTATTTGATTACCAATTATTAATTGACAAATGGATGAATGTTTTTGGAAAAGAAAATATATTGGTTCGGGTACTTGAGCAAGGGCAGCTGGATGGGCCCCTCTTCCATGATTTTTTGTCTACCTGCGGCATAGAGAGACCCGGTATATATGCATGCCCTGAAAATTTTAATATTTCCCCTGGAATAAAAACCCTCACTATGATTCAGGAGATTAAGAAAAGAACCTCGCAAAAAATTAATAAACAAAAACAAATAAAAATAGTCTCATATGTTAGAGAATTTGGATTAGATTATTTTGATGAACCGAAGATCAATCTGATAGATCGTGAAACCCATGACAGGATCATGGAACGCTACATGGAGAGCAACCGGAAAGTAGGGCAGGAATTTTTTGGAAGGGAGGAACTTTTCCTGGAACCTTTCCGAGAAAAGGAGCTGACTCGCTTTTCGGTTGAGGATTTTAAACCTGAAGAAATATTGGATGCATTCGTTTTTACCATGGAAAAGATGTTCCCGGCTGGTGAAAAAAAGAACCAGAAAAAACGGCCGTCCTCAAATGATAATGATTATGATTCATTAAAGGCACAGCTGGATACCATCTACACAAGCCGTGGGTGGCAAGCTCTTGAGAAAATCAGCGCCGTACGCAGAAAAATACAGAAATTAATTAAATCTTAAAAAATAACTATATATAATACAAATATGTTCTTCAACACATAAGAACCAAAGTTATAAAATTTAGCTCTTTTTCCCGATTTATTATTTTAGCTCATAATAATTTAAATAACCCTAATGTAGCATTGTATAACAAATTTTTTTAGAGAAGGGATTACCCTTTACCTTGTAAAAGTGAAAGATGGATAAAAAGGATTGTTTGATATCGGATGTCATCCCCACCTGTGTCAAAAGGGCTTACATTCGCCGCTGCCTGGCGTGCATGTGTAACCATGAAACGCGGTATTTTGAGTTCTCAATATTAGCCAAAGGCGCGGTTTATTACCGACTAAGCCAGATATCAGCTACACATCCTGAACTAGCCATACATGAGTCCGTGCTGCCGGATGATCGGGACTTCGCAGCCGCCTACAACTCCATCGCGTGCGATGTAAACAGTGAATTGTTGGCCTTTCTCAATGCGGGTGCCTTATGCAAGCCTTAAAGTAGGAATTATGGAATTATTTATACACATCGGATCGCACAAAACAGGCACCACTACAATTCAATATGCCTTGCATCTGAATAGTCAAAAGTTGCTGCAGTCAGGTTATCGGCTGCCAATGAGCGGCCGCCCGGTACGCTGCTCCGCTGCCCAGCATAATTTGTGTTGGGAAATACGCAGTGACAGGCGGTTTGATCCGCAATTTGGTACATGGAATGATTTGATCAATGAGATCGAC
>JAFGID010000140.1 GCA_016929735.1 Ignavibacteriales bacterium
ATTTGGATGGTTAATTATAAGGATTTTTTATCTTAGAAATAATTGATTTTATTAATATTAATATATTTTTCAGCAGACCCTAATTATGTGTTGGTTGGTGAAAGCCATAATTGGGCTCAACTAAAGGATAAACATAACTGGACGAATTATTCATTCGCTTGTAAAATAAAATTAATTGAAGGGGGCTTACATCTTAATTTTAGAGTTTCAAACCAAAGCAGGTATTATATTCCATTTAATGCAGGCCAGGTTGCTCTTAAGAAGGATTTTTCCACAGGAGAAAATTACAATTTAGCAGATCATACTGAAAATTTTATGCTTGATAATTGGCATGAAATAAAAATAATGGGGATGAATGACAATATAAAAATATATGTAAATAATGAACTGAAAATTGATTACACTGATTTAGCTCCAATAAAATCAGGAAATATAGCATTTGAAGTAAATCCTAATGCAAAGGTATTTATCGATAGTGTGGTAGTAATGGGAGAACCATTACCTGAACCTCCTCCCGGATATATTTGGGAGAGAACAGGAGGTCCTAACGGTGGTATAGGTTATGACATTCGCATTCATCCCCTGGATAAGAATATTATGTTTGTTACTGACAATCCAAGTGGGGTTAATAAAAGTTATGATGGCGGAAAAACTTGGATTCAAAAAAATGATGGAATACCCGTAGATCAAAATAGATATGGAAATGGAGCTCCGATTTTTTCTTTAACTATTGATTCTGGTAATCCAAATATTGTATGGGCTGGGACTCAAAGCTGGAAAGGCATTTATAAATCGACTGATTTGGGAGAGACGTGGGAGGAGAAAGTCAATGGAATTACTGAAGGTAATGAAATTTCTTTTAGAGGTTTTGCAATACATCCCCAAAACTCAAATATTGTATTAGCTGCAGGAGATATTTTTGAAAATAGAATTCCAAGACCGGGATTCGAATTGGTAGAGGGTAAAATTTACAAAACAATTGATGGAGGAGATAATTGGTACCCAGTCTGGAAAGGTGATAACTGTGCCCGTGTGTTGATATTTGATTATAATAATCCAGATATTGTTTATTGCTCAACAGGGATATTTGATAAAACTGCAAATAATGTAGATTTTGACACAAATGATCCCGGTGGGGAAGGTATTTTAAAAAGTAACGATCGTGGTGAAACTTGGCATAATATTAATAATGGTATAGATAATCTATATCTGGGATTTTTAGAAATGCATCCTTTAAATTCAAAAATTCTCTATGCAGCTGCTGGTGGTGTGATTAATCAAGATCCCTTTTTTATTAAAGGAGGTGTTTACAAAACTATTGATGGAGGTGAAAATTGGATAAATTTATTAGAAACTGATCAGTCCCTAACAGTGATTACGATTAGTAATTCAAATCCTGAAATAATATATACCGGTGGTGGTAACTCTTTTTACAGAAGTAATGATGGGGGGATTAGTTGGATGCATCTCGAGGATAACCAAAACCGATATCCATGGGGGCCACCTGGGATTTGGGGCGGTGTCCCAATTAGTGCAGTTGTAGACCCTGATAACCCAAATATAATTTTTGTAAATAGTTATCAAGGTGGAAACTATAAATCCGCTGATGGCGCAAAAACATGGATCAATGCAAGCAGAGGTTATTCGGGTGCTGATCTCAGGGATATCTCTATAGATCCCTATAATCCTGAAAAAGTTTACACAGTTGGTAGAAGTGGACCTTTCAAAAGTATCGATGGCGGATCTGCCTGGATTGGTCTGAAGTATGGTGAAGCCAATAATGCAGGAGATTGGCATTGTATTGCCATAAATCCAAAGAACACAAATGAATTATTAATGTCTGATGAGACCCAGGGCTTCATTTTAAAGAGTATAAATTATGGATTAAATTGGGATATAGTTTTTGAACATCCTGAATCAGGAGATTTAGAAAATAAGCATGGTTTCAAAAAGATAGAATATTCACCATCCAATCCAGAAATTATTTATGCAGGAATGAGAAAAATATATAGTGGCGGCCATATAGATCCATTACCAGAGCCCAGTTATGGGATTTTTAAATCAGAAGATGGCGGCTTTACCTGGACTGAAAAAAATAATGGATTAACGGAATCACAGATGGCAATAAACGATATAGCTGTACATCCAACAAATTCAGAAATTTTATATGTAGGTACATATCATGATGGTGTATATAAATCTACTGATGGTGGCGATAATTGGTTTAGACAAAGTACAGGATTAGGATTCTCTGATGTCAGATCCCTTGCAATTGATCCCAAGAATCCCGAAACAATTTATGCCGGATCAGGAAATGGAAATGGTCTTTGCAAAACCACAAATGGTGGAAAAATGTGGTTTGAGATAAATGATGGAATTGTCATCGAGTGTCCATCTTACCTAAGTCCTATCGGAAATACTAAACTTGGAATTAATCTTGATCAACCGAAAAATTATTTTAATACAAACTATAATTTTAACTATATACCTTGGACGAAAATACTTGATATTGTTATCGATCCAACCAACATAGAGAAAATTTATGCAGCAGATTTAGGTTTAGGAATATATTTATCTGAAGACGCTGGAGAGTCATGGTGGCCAATAATTGACGGATTATCTGTAAAATCTGTTACTTGTTTAACAATATCTGCTGATGGTACGATTCTTTATGCTGGTACCTCAGGTGCCGGTGTTCATAGGCTTGTATTAGGTAAAAACAAAGCTCCATCAATTACTTCAACTATACCAAGTAGAACCGATACAATTTCGGTAACAAAGGGCGATAGTTTAAATTTTGAAGTTTTTGCCTTTGATTTCAACAATGATACATTAAAATATTCATGGCATTTAGACGGTAGAAAAGTTGAGTCTGAAAACACTTCAAAATATTTATTAAAAACATCAAATTTGTCAATTGGCACTCATAATTTGTTTGCCAACATCGCTGAAAGAGATACATCTGTTTCAGTACAATGGGATATTAAAATCTTGTATCCAACCTTAATTGAAAATCGCGAACAGAATAAAATTCCATGTTCTTTTTCCTTGCAGCAGAATTATCCCAATCCGTTTAATCCACATACTACTATAAAATATCAACTTCCAAAAACAGCAAAAGTCGTATTAAAAATTTTTAATATGCTTGGCCAGGAAGTAAAAACACTTATTAATGATCATAAAGAAGCGGGATATTATATAATCCAGTGGGATGGCAGAAATATGAGTGATTCACAAGTTGCCAGTGGGATTTATATTTGCCGTGTTGAGTTTCATATAGGGAATGAGAAATTTGTTCAGGAAAGGAAAATGTTATTATTACAATAAGTTCTTTTTATTTTGTTTTTACTTGTTGAAAAATCATCACATAACAATCGTTTCCAGTTGACCCGCCTCGCTGCGGTGATTTTACGAAATTTTAATTTAAATGGTTCTTCTAAATTTTAGTTGATAGTTATGTCAAATAAAAACAATATAAGGAAATTCCAATTAAGGGAATTCTAAAAATGGGACATTGTTAAGAATTTGATAATTCATAAGCTATAAGGAAAAATTTTGTTGTCATGTGCAGAATTTTTCGATCAATATTTTTAACTGTATATACGAAATAATTTTTTCAAAAAAATCACTAAATA
>JAFGID010000141.1 GCA_016929735.1 Ignavibacteriales bacterium
GTGTGTCCTTCAATTGCTTCAGTGTATTTAACATTTTCACCATCATTAATAGGAACCCACCCTCTGTCAGGTGCCCAACTGATATCCCATATATCGTTTGTCGGACCCATATCTTGAATATCAGTATCTTCCCAAACATTTAGGTAGTATGTGCCATTAAAATTTTCGAAGAAAAAATCAGTCAAATCTGAATTATATGCAACAACCCTGTAATCACTGAAACTATAACCTGATTTGGTTGGGAATCCTAAATAATCATATATTGTTTGATTGAATCCTTCAGGTCTTGGAGTATCATAAACGACATCGTTACTCAAATCACTTTCATTACCATTATAATCGTAAGCTGTTACTGCATAATAATATGTTTCACCATTTACAGCATCCCAATCAATAAAATAATTATCTGAAGTTGAGCCAATAAGTTCATATGCTCCATTATATGAATAGCTCCAATAAACATTATAACCAGCCAAATCTTTTTCACGATTGTGGTCCCACATTAAATCAATACGATTATCTCCTGTAATGGAGACAATATTTCTTGGGGGTGCTGGAGGTGTATAATCATAATCATAGTCATTATGAACAATGTCACATCCTGTTAATAGTATGATTGCTAATAAAATTTTTGCAGCTAATATTTTTTTTAGAGTTTTCATTGTAATCCTCCTTCTTTAATAATTGAACTTTTGCTTTAATATTGCAAATTACATACCAAGAAAAAAGGAGGTGAAAATTTCACCTTAATTAAAGTAACATATTAAAATAAAAGAGATTATAGTAAAATATTGTCAATTAAATTAAACGTTTTGGGCAAATCAATTAAGAAATGTATATGGTGTAAGTGTAGATTTTATTATACACAAATATTAATTAAGACTAAATTTTTATTATTCAATATTGATATTTTCATAAGAAATGATAATATTTTTTGTGTTTATGGTTAGATAGTAAAGAATGAATTTTCATAATAGATTTTATTCTTATTAATTACCGCGAGCATTTTACCTGTCAAAAGTCTTTTATCAAATGGTGAATTTCTGCACTTAGATTGAAATTTTTGAATGTCAACAGTCCAAATCAAATTTGGGTCAAAAATCGTCAGGTTAGCTTTTTCACCTTCTTTAAATTGTGGTATAGGTAATTTCAAAATTATTCTTGGGTTAATTGAAAGTTTTTCTACTAATTTTTCTATACTTAAATGCTTTTTATGATACAATTCGGTCAGTACTAATCCAAGAGTTGTTTCTAATCCTACAACACCATTTGGTGCATAAATAAATTCATGTTCTTTTTCTTCAATTGCATGTGGGGCATGGTCGCTTGCAATGCAATCTATAGTTCCATCTTTTAAGCCCTCGATAATAGCGTCAACATCTTCTTTAGTTCTTAAAGGGGGATTCATTTTATAATTTGTATCATATGATTTGACTGTTTCCTCAGTAAGTGTAAAGTGATGAGGAGTTGCTTCTGCGGTAACGTAAATTCCTTTTTTCTTTGCTTGTCTAACCATATCAACAGCATTTTTGCTGCTAATGTGTGCAATGTGTATTTTCCCGTTTGTATATTCTGCTGTTATAATATCTCTCATTACAATTATATCTTCTGCAATTGATGGTATAGGAGGCAAACCAAGTACAGTTGAGGTTATTCCTTCATTCATTGCACCCTCAGCAAGTGATTCATCTTCGCAATGGTCAATGATAACCTTATCAATCATTTTTGTATACTCAAAAGCATTTCTTAAAAGCGAAGCAGATTTAATTGCATTTCCATCGTCAGAAAAAGCCACTGCTCCTGCTTCAGATAATTCAAGCATTGGAGAAAGACCTTCCCCTTTTCTTTCGTGGGTTGCAGTTGCTATTGGAAAAACATCAACTAAATGCGATTGAGATTTTTCTTTGATAAATTTTACGATTTCAGCTGTGTCAATTGGAGGATTAGTATTTGGCATGCATGCTACACCAGTGAATCCACCTGCTGCAGCTGAATTACTTCCTGTTAGTACCGTTTCTTCATCTTCACGTCCCGGTTCCCTGAGATGGACATGCATATCAAACAGACCAGGGACAGAATAAGCATTATTAAAATCATATACTTTCGCATTTTTATAATCACCGTCATTTAAACTTCCTATCTTTTTAATTATTCCATCGGAAATTAACAAATCTGATTTTTCATTTATTTTCTGCTCTGGATTTAATAGCGTTGTTCCTTTTATTATAATATTCATATTTTTCTCACATTTTGATTATTAATTTTTTGTTCCAAGTAAGTAAAGCACAGCCATTCTAACTGCTACACCATTAGTTACTTGGTCGAGAATTACCTGATAAGGACCATCGGCAACTTCGGAAGATATTTCAATACCTCTATTAATCGGGCCTGGATGTAAGATTATTATCTCTTTGTTAAATTTATTTAACCTTTCAGTTGTAATTCCAAAATAGTTTCGATATTCTCTTAAACTTGGAATTCTATCGCCAGCCTTTCTCTCCAATTGAATTCTCAAAACATTTAGCACATCGTTTTCTTGAATTGCTTTATCAATATCATTATAAATTTTTACACCAAGTTTGATTAGAGAATGGGGGATCATTGTTGAAGGTCCACACACAGACACCTTAGCCCCCATAGTCGTCAGACCATAAATATTTGAAAGAGCAACTCTACTGTGAGCAATATCACCTACCACACATACTTTTAATCCTTCTAACTTATTGAGTTTTTCCTTAATTGAATACATATCTAGCAATGCCTGAGTAGGGTGCTCATGAGTACCATCACCCGCATTGATGATATTAGCATTTGAAATTCGTGTTAAGAACTGCGGAACACCAGCAGATTCATGGCGAACAACAATCATATCTACTTTCATAGCTTCTATATTTCTCACAGTATCCTTGAAGGTTTCACCCTTTTTAGTACTACTCGTTGAAGTAGTAAAATTAATGGTGTCTGCAGATAATCTTTTTTGAGCAAGTTCAAAAGAAATCCTTGTACGAGTGGATGCTTCAAAAAAAAGGTTTACCACAGTTTTACCTTGTAGTGTTGGTACTTTTTTAATTGGACGTTCGAGAACCTCTCTAAAAGTTCTGGCTGTGTCTAAAATTAATTCGATATCTTCTCGGCTTGTTCCGTAAAGTCCTAATAAATGTTTACTTTCTAAAGACATATTTATCTCACAAAATATAATTATTAACATTAAGTTGTTTTAAATTCATCAGGGGTTTCTATTAAATAGACTGAATCTTCTTCGTCAATTTCTTTCATCTGAACTTTTACTTCTTCGTTTATGGAAGTGGGAATATTTTTACCAACGAAATCTGCTTTGATTGGTAACTCACGATGCCCTCTATCAACAAGCACGCAAAGCTGAATTGTATTTGGTCTTCCTAAATCCATCAAAGCATCAAGAGCAGCACGAACAGATCTACCCGTGTATAATACATCATCAATTAGGATAACATCTTTTTCATTTATATCAAAAGTAATGTTGGTAACTGAAACTTCGGGTTGTTTTAATCGTCTTCTAAAATCATCTCTGTAAAGAGTGGCATCAAGAACTCCCAGAAGTATTTTGGAATTATCAATCTCTTCAATTTTTTTGTGTATTCTGTTTGCAAGGAATTCACCCCTTGTTCTCATACCAATAAGAATAATATTTTTAGAACCTTTATTTCGCTCAAGAATTTCGTGAGCAAGGCGTATTATGGTTCTCTTTAATCCTTCTTCGTCAATTACTATTGCTTTAATTTTCATAAAAAAAACCTCTGCGAAAAAAATCGCAGAGGTTCCTCATATTTATTAAAATTTTGTTGTTTAGCTGTTAACACCTTTTTTATCTCCCGGGATAAAATTAAAGGAAAAATTCTCTAATGCAAAATTAAATTATGTTTTATTTAAAGTAAAGAAAATTTTACATTAAAGTCTAATTTTGTGATTTTTTCAACCAAGAAAAATTTAAAAAAAATTCAAAAAAATTTTTTTTTATTTGGTTTTTAATTATTTATGTATTAATTTTTGATAGAGTTATTTATAATTGTTCGTTAAAAAGTAAAAGTATCTATGGAAATCCTACTAAGCGAGAATCATTTCAAAAAAAAATTCTATTAAATTAAAAAGTGGGTGAGTAATGATCGTAAAAGTTGCTGATTTCTTTACGTTCTTAAATCGATGTTTTTCCGAAGGTGTTGGAAATTTCGATGAGATTATTCTTCCTGTCAAATCACCACAAGACAATGACAATCTGCATTTCACTAGTATTATGAAAGGTATGAGGTTTAATTTTGAAACGGTTCAACTCGATTCGTATAGAACGGTTGACCCACTCAAGATTTTATATTATTTATCTCGTGAAAAAGTTTTACCAGCACACTACCCTCCCAGGAAAAGGTTAATTATTGGAGTAAAAAGTTGCGACTTACGTGCTTTGGAAATTTTAGATAAAGCGATGATAAACGATGAATTTGTTGATCCAGCGTATAAGCATTGGCGAGAAAATGCAATTATTATTACAAATGATTGTTTATCTATTACAGAGACATGCCATTGTACCCTAACGGGAGGTAAGCCATATAGCGAGGCAGGTTTTGATATTAATCTTTCAAAATCATTTTATAATTATCATCTTACAATTGGTTCACAAAAAGGCGAAGAACTAGTTGAATTTATGAAAAAAAGGATTACTATTGAAGAGGATAAACCTGATATTTTAAGAAATGTTGCGAATCAAAGGCAAGAAGTTATCGAATTGTTGAACAAACAAAATGAAGAATTTACAAGAAGTGAAAATTATAAAGGGTTAATTGAAAGCAAACTCTCAAAATGGGAGACAAAATCGAGAGATTGCGTTGGTTGTGGTGGATGTACAAATATTTGTCCTACCTGTTATTGCTTGATTCTAAATGATGAGACAAAATCGGATAAATTTGTAAAAGTACGTTCGTACGATTCTTGTCAGTTATTTGGATACGCAAGAGTTGCCGGAGGTGGTACACCTCGGCCAAAGATGACTGAAAGATTTAGAAATAGATATATGTGTAAATTTTCTTATATGAATAGTAATTTTGGCACTATTGGTTGTACAGGCTGCGGAAGATGCACGGATGTCTGTCCGGCTAAAATTGATTTCAGGAGAACTGTTGCAGCTTTAGATAAATAATTAATTGAGATATAACTAATTAAATTCTGTAAGGAGAAATAATATGCATAATCCTTACGAGGTAGTTCCTGGTAAAATATACGATGTTATTCAGGAATCTCCATTAATCCGAACAATCCGAATAAACCTTGAAAGACCTATTCCGTTTAAAACAGGTCAATTTATTGAGCTTTCAATTCCCGGTATTGGCGAAGGTCCTTTTACACCATCATCATCTCATTTTATTTCCGAAACGATGGATGTTACTATCATGAAGACAGGTTTTGTGACAGAGTATATCCATCAAACAAAAGTTGGTGA
>JAFGID010000142.1 GCA_016929735.1 Ignavibacteriales bacterium
CAATACCCGAGACGTTCGTCATTGATGGCTTTAGCAGGACCGATGGCTAACTTTTTACTAGTTTTCATTGCAGCAGGATTAATTCATTTGGGTATTGCTCTAGGATGGTTTTATCCACCAGATTCAATTAATTTTTCAACTATTGTAATTTCAAACAATTCAGGCGTTTTCTCTGTAGTAGCTAAATTCGTGAGCATTATGTTTTCGTTAAATCTGATTTTATTCTTTTTTAATCTTCTGCCTGTTCCACCTCTTGATGGAAGCAGTGTGATTTCATTATTTTTACCATTGAAGAAAGCAAGAAAATATTTGCAATTTATAAAGAATCCGGCATTTGCAATTTTTGGTATTTTCATAGCTTGGAAATTATTTGACTATATTTATATAAGTATATTTTTGTTTGCAATTAACCTGCTCTATCCTTGGTTGCAATATGTGTAAGTTAGAATGAATATTTTTAGAAATTAGTACAAATCTTTACTTTTCTAAATATTTTGCACATAAAAACAGACATTTCAGTTTGATTAATGACGATTTTTTTTGGTAATTTTTTCGCAAATATTTAAGTTAGTTTTTTGAATTTAATTAATAAAGAAAAATAAAAGGGATAAATTATGCACACAGAAATTTTCCAAAAATACCCTGCAAAAGATGGGAGTAATCTAATTCCAATTTTACAGGATATTCAAGACAAATTTGGGTATCTACCAGAATATGCCTTGCACGATGTTGTTGAATTTTTAGATATTCCATTAAGTAGCGTTTACGGAGTTGCTACTTTTTATAACCAATTCAGACTAACTCCACTCGGCAAAAATATCATTCGCGTTTGTCGAGGTACGGCTTGTCATGTAAAAAATTCCGCAAATATCCTAACTGCTCTCGAATTTGAATTAGGTATCTCTGCAGGACAAACAACGCGAGATAAATTGTTTACACTTGAAACGGTGGCTTGTATCGGTGCTTGTAGTATTGCTCCTGTAATTAACATTAACGATGAATATTATGGAAAAGTTACCATAAAGGAAATCCCGAAAATCCTTAAAAAATATCGGGACGAAGCAAAGGAAAAAACTAATTGAATAATAATGAGAGAATTAAAATGAAATCTTTTTTTGAATTAATATATTGCAAAGAATGTGGACATTCCCTTGAAAACCCTTATCCTGAATTCATTACTTGCTGCACAAAGGGAACGCTTTGCCACCACGATAAAAATGTTGATAAGGAAATTGAAGAGTATAATAAAAAATTAACTTATCAAAAACATAACAAACCAGTTATTTTTATTGGTATGGGTACTTGCGGACTTGCATCGGGTGCTGGAAAAGTTAAAGTAGAAATAGAAAATGTGTTGAAGGAACAAAAGATTAAAGCAGATATTGTCTCAGTAGGGTGCATAGGCTATTGTGCAAAAGAACCTATTGTCGATATTAAATTACCTGATGGTGATAGGGTTTCATACTGCGAAGTAACACCTAAAGACGTCAAAGAATTAATTGATACAACAATAAATAAAAAGGGTATCTATAAGAAAAAAGTATTAGGAACTTTTGGTGAGGGCAATGAAGAAGTCACATCGATACATGATAATCCATTTTTTAAATATCAGAAAAAAATTGTTCTTCAAAATTGCGGCATAATTAATCCTGAATCTATAGACGAATATATCGCTCATGGTGGATTTAAGGGATTGGACAAGGCCTTGAGATTAATGAAACCTGCCGAGGTTGTTGATGAAATATTGAGAAGTGGTTTACGAGGCAGAGGTGGTGGAGGTTTTTTAACAGGTAAGAAATGGGAATTTGCTTTACAACAAGAATCCGAACAAAAATATGTGATATGCAATGCAGACGAAGGCGATCCAGGAGCATTTATGGATAGGTCTGTTTTAGAAAGTGATCCATATAAGTTGGTTGAAGGAATGGCAATCGCAGCTTATGCAATTGGTGCTTCTGCTGGGTATATTTATTGTCGAGCTGAATATCCACTTGCAATTGAACGAATAAACAATACAATTAATAAATGCAAAGAATATGGTTTATTAGGTAAGAATATTTTAGGAAGTGGTTTTAATCTTGAGTTAAAGGTTAAGAAGGGAGCCGGTGCTTTTGTTTGTGGTGAAGAGACTGCATTGATTGCTTCAATTGAAGGCGAAAGAGGTATGCCTCGTCCAAGACCACCTTATCCTGCTGTATCGGGACTTTGGGGCAAACCTACAATTATTAATAATGTGGAAACTTTGGCAAATATAGCTTCAATAATAGTTAAAGGTGCTGACTGGTTTGCTTCAGTAGGGACTGAAAAAAGTAAAGGAACAAAAGTTTTTGCTTTAAGTGGAAAGATTGCTAATTCGGGTCTTATAGAAGTTCCGATGGGAGTAACATTAAATGATGTTATTTTTAAGATTGGTGGAGGTATTCCTAATGGCAAAAAATTCAAAGCTGTTCAGATTGGCGGACCATCGGGGGGATGCCTTCCTGAAAGTGTAATAGAAACAAGTGTTGATTATGAATCACTTAGAGAAGTTGGTGCAATGATGGGTTCTGGTGGCTTTGTTGTAATGGATGAAGATACTTGTATGGTTGATGTTGCAAGGTATTTTATGACATTCATACAAAATGAATCTTGTGGTAAATGTGTCCCTTGTCGTGAGGGTACAAAACGAATGCTCGAAATAATAGAAAGAATACCAAAAAAATATCAAAAAGATGGTAATAAACTTGAGCAATTCCAGAGATTTAAAGGAATTATTCATCTTCGAAGATTGGCTGAAGTGATTCAGAACACTTCATTATGTGGACTTGGTCAGAGTGCTCCAAATCCTGTGCTTTCCGGATTGAAATATTTCAGACATGAATATGAGGAACATTTATACGAAAGAAAATGTAGTGCTGGTGTATGTAAGGATTTATTGGTTTATAAAATTGATCCGAAAGCTTGTACCGGATGTACAGTATGTGCTAAAAAATGTCCTGTAGAAGCTATAGTTGGCGAAAAGAAACATCCACATCATATCATCGTTGACAAATGTATTAAATGTGGTCTCTGTTATGAAAATTGTAAATTTAATGCTATTAGTTTTAAGTAATTTCTGAGGAGTAATAAAATGA
>JAFGID010000143.1 GCA_016929735.1 Ignavibacteriales bacterium
AAACAATACGATAATTTTATACGCAGAATCTTCTTTTTTCAAATACTTCCGATTATTAAGCTTGTGATGATTCAAGTACTCATCTCCGTCCTTTTTATTTTCTTTACTAAAGAGGATTTATTTACAAGAAATTTTATTCTCTACTTTGCGATTGGATTATTTTTTTCTGTTGCTATAAAAGACAAGATTATCAAAACTTTCATCAAGAAACAAAGAAGAAAAGGTATAGGAGTCCGAAATATTGTAGTGGTTGGCACCGGTGAAGTGGCAAACAACTTCAGAAATTTTATCGGCGCAAATCCTGTTTTTGGTTATAAAATTGTTGGTTTTATTGATGATAATTCAACGGAACAAAATTTAATTGGATCAATTGATGATTTTGAAATAATCGTAAAAGAAAAAGATATCAATGATGTTGTAATTGCATTACCAATAAGCAAAGCAGACTTAATTGAAGATATAATTAAAAAATGCGATGTTAACGCTTTGAATAGTTATGTTATTCCCGATTATTTTAAGTTTTTATCAAATAAATTTTCAATTAGTTTATTTGGTGATTTTCCGCTTATTTCAATTCGCAGCAATCCGCTCGATGAAATGCAATGGAGAATTGTTAAACGAACTTTTGATTTAATTTTTTCATTATTAATTTCAATTCTATTTTTATGGTGGTTAATTCCTCTGATTGGAATAATTGTTAAAATTACTTCCAAAGGACCAATGTTTTTTATACAAGATAGAATTGGAAAAAATAATAAAACCTTTCGTTGTGTTAAATTCAGGACTATGACATACGAAGCTAGTAAACAAACAAATTCGGATAGACCGGTAACAAATGAAGATGCAAGAATTACTAAAATCGGTTCATTCCTCAGAAAAACTAATCTTGACGAAATTCCACAATTTATTAATGTAGTTAAAGGTGATATGTCAATTGTTGGACCTCGCCCACACGCAATTCCATTCGATAAAAATTACACTCAGATGGTTGAGGAAATAAAATTACGAAACAGGGTTAAGCCGGGTATTACCGGATGGGCACAAATACATGGTTTACGAGGTGATGTCTTAGATTTCGAAGAAAATAAAATTAGAACACAAAAACGGATCGAACACGATATTTGGTATATTGAGAATTGGACGTTATGGTTGGATATACAAATTATCTTCCAAACAATTTGGCAAATTTTCAGTGGGAAGAATAAAGGGAATTAAAATTTTATTTTTTTTGTAGTTAATATTTTCACCACTAAGTTCACTAAGAGCACTAAGAGAATATTTTTTTCCTTCGGAATTTTTGAAAAATTTTATCATTTATATGCTGTTTTACTCTTGTAAAGATTATTCTCTGCGAAACTCTCCCGCCAAGTCGGGACAAGTGCGTCAAACTTGGCGTTACTCTGCGATAAAGAATATTAACCGCAAAGGTTATACGTAATATTTTTTATTAAACTTATTTTTTTCACTAATAAATAAATTCAATATAAAAACAAACATAACTGACAAGATTGGTGATGTAATAAATCCTCCAAGAAAACTCGAGATTAGCAATCCTAACATTCCAACAAGAGAAGCGAAAACAACATTAAACGAGAATTTATCTTGTTTAACTTTTCTAAATACACGTATTCCACTATAATATATACATATTATAAAAATACAATATATTAGAAATGCAAAAATTCCACTTTCAATATAAATCTGAATAAAATCATTGTGCCACTGATTTATTTCCTTGTCAGAGAAATGTTCGCTATAAGGAAAAATCTTTTGAAACGTTCGCGGTCCAAATCCTATCAAAGGTTGCTTATCCCATAATTCAGAAAAACCCCAATAAATAACATCCCTATCAGAAAGCGATGTAGGATTTTCAACTCTATTGATAAATTCTTCTTTGTTATTTTGAATTGAGAAATAGGATAGAAATGCCGTCAATATTAAAAGAGCTGCTATTCGAATGAATCCTCTTTTTTTGACAATCATTATAAAAATAAAAAGTGCTGCACCTATTACGGTATCCATTCTTCCCATCGAGAGAGCAATCCCAGTTAAAACAATAACAATTGAAATATACCAAATTGGTTTTTCGTATTTTTTCAAAATTGAAAAATCGAAAGTCAAAAGAAATGCAAGAATAACCAATAAATAGTTGGAAAAAGTAGCATATCCGGAAGTAATTGATTGTGCACGATAGACTAACCTAAAATTAAACTGGATTATTCCAATTAAAGCAACAATAACTCCTATCCCGATAAAAATTAAGATTATAAAATTGATATTTCTTTTTTCGATACATTTAAAATAAAAATTAAGAGCGAAAAATCCGAGATAGAATAATGCTTCTTTATAGTATGCCTGATTACTTTCTTCGGGAAATAGTGAGAACAAAATTGAAAGTACACGCACAATCAAAAATAAAATTATGAACAAACCAAATAAATCAAATGCTTTAAATTTCTGTTTGTTCTTTTCAAAAACCCACATCATAAATAAAACAGCAGTGAATATTTGAAGAGCAAATAATGATAATAAAAAACTTACTGCAATACCACAGATTACTATTACAATTAATATTTGCGGATATCTACTTTCAATTAACATATTTATTCCAATTTATTTAATATTGAAATTACCTAAATGCATTTGGTAAAGTTTTTTATAAATTCCTTCTTTATCTTTCAGCAATTCAGAATGTTTTCCAACCTGGACAATTTTGCCTTTGTCCAGAACGATAATTCTGCTTGCATTTCTTATGGTGCTCAAGCGATGTGCAATTACAAAAACTGTTCTGTCTTTCATCAATTGTTCTATTGCTTCCTGAACTAATTTTTCCGATTCACTGTCGAGAGCAGAAGTAGCTTCGTCAAAAATCATAATAGGAGGATTTTTTAATAATGCTCTTGCAATAGACAGGCGTTGCCTTTGCCCACCGGATAATTTGGTTCCTCTGTCTCCGACTAAAGTGTCGTAACTATTCGGCATTTCAATAATGAAATTATGTGCATTTGCTACTTTTGCAGCTTCAATTATTTTTTCTCGAGAACAATTTTCTAATCCATATGCAATATTATTTGCAACGGTATCGTTGAATAAAACGGTTTCTTGCGTAACAATTCCCATTAAGCCACGCAGGTCTAAAATTTTAATTTCTTTAATATCGTTTCCATCTAAAAGAATTTTTCCATCAGTTGGATCATAAAAACGGGGAATTAAGTCAACTAGTGTTGTTTTTCCTGCACCACTACTTCCAACGAATGCAATTATCTCTCCTTTCTTTACTTTGAAAC
>JAFGID010000010.1 GCA_016929735.1 Ignavibacteriales bacterium
CGAGAAGATGGCGAATACCAATTAAATTTAATTGATACTCCAGGCCATGTTGATTTCACTTATGAAGTATCCCGTTCACTTGCTGCGTGTGAAGGTGCACTACTCGTAGTGGATGCTGCCCAGGGTATTGAAGCACAAACATTGAGTAATTTATATCTTGCTATTGATGCAGGACTGGAAATAATTCCTGTAATAAATAAAATTGACCTGCCGAGTGCTATGATTGAAAATGTTCAGGAGCAGATTATCGAGTTGCTCGGTTGTGATAAAAAAGATATCCTACTTACAAGTGCTAAGCAAAGAACAGGTATTAAAGAAATTCTAGAAGCGATAGTAGAAAAAATCCCACTACCTAAAGGTGATGAGAACGCCCCACTTCAGGCATTAATTTTTGATTCGATTTTTGATTCCTACCGAGGAGCTGTTGCATATATTCGTGTTTTCAATGGAACGATAAAAGAAAGGGAGCTAATCAAATTTTTCGCACACGGTAATCATTATCAGGTGGAAGAACTTGGCGTTCTGGTATTAAATAAAATTCGGACTAAAGCACTAAAAGCAGGCGATGTTGGTTATTTGATTTCAAACATAAAAGATGTTCGGGATACAAAAGTTGGTGATACTATTACACATTATCCAAAGGGTGCTGAGAAGCCGCTTGCTGGTTACAAAGAAGTTAAACCGATGGTGTTCAGCGGACTTTATCCTTCAAATTCAGATGATTATGAGAATTTGCGTGATGCTCTTGAAAAGTACAGGTTGAATGATTCAGCATTTATTTTTGTCCCGGAAAATTCAGCAGCTCTTGGGTTTGGATTCCGATGTGGTTTTCTTGGAATGCTTCACCGTGAGATAGTTCAGGAAAGATTGGAACGTGAATTTGACCAATCGTTGGTTACAACACTTCCAAACGTTGAATATATTGTATATAAGAAGAATAGGGAAAAGGTTGTGGTAGATAATCCTGCTGAGATGCCCTCTGTTGGAGAAATTGATTGGATTGAAGAACCTTATGTTAAAGCACAAATTATTACACCGAGCGAATATATTGGCGGTTTGATGAAGTTAAGTATGGATAAAAGAGGGAATTATATCAATACAACTTATTTATCAACCAACAGAGCTGATTTACAATTTGAACTTCCTCTTTCAGAAATTATTTATGATTTTTATGATAAATTAAAATCAATCTCACGTGGCTATGCTTCTTTTGATTATGAGATAATTGGTTATAAAGAATCGGACCTTGCTAAATTGGATATTCTTTTAAACGGTGACCCTGTTGATGCTTTATCAATTATTGTGCATAAGGAAAAAGCGTATGATTGGGGAAGGAAAGTATGCAGTAAATTGAAAGAATTAATCCCACGCCAGTTGTTTGAAATATCAATTCAAGCTGCCATTGGAAGTAAAGTTGTTTCACGTTCAAATATTAGTGCATTAAGAAAAAATGTTCTTGCAAAATGTTATGGGGGTGATATAACACGAAAAAGAAAATTATTGGAAAAACAGAAAGAAGGCAAGAAAAGAATGAAACAGGTGGGAAATGTTGATATTCCTCAGGAAGCATTTCTCGCTGTTTTACAAATTGAAGATTAATGAGCAATATTGGAAAATGAAAATTTCTTTATCATATCGTATTAAAAGATTTTTAAAGATTACTTTTTATACTGTTCTAATTGCCATTTTTATCAAGAGTATTTTTATTGAAGCATATAAAATTCCCTCCGAATCAATGGAAAATAGTCTCATTCCGGGCGATTATATACTTGTAAATAAATTTATTTATGGTGCCTCATCACCAAGATATATTCCATTTACAGATATAGAAATACCATACTTTACATTACCTGCAATTGATGAACCCCAAATCGGGGATATCCTTGTGTTTGAATTCCCGGGTTACCGTGATGAGTTCGCATCCAAAAAAGAACAAAAATTCATCAAAAGGTGTGTAGCTTGTCCTGGAGATACAATTCAAATTGTGAATAAAATTGTTTATATAAATTCAAATAAATTAGATCCCAGATTTTATCAAATTGTTGATTCGACGACGTATGAATTTCAATATGTAGAAGTCAAGATATTTCCTAAAGGAATGGATTGGAATAAAAATAATTATGGTCCATTCGTTATTCCTGGAAAAGGTACTAAAATCGTCTTGAATTTAAGCAATATCGAAATTTGGAGAATAATGATAGAAAGAGAAATAGGGATGGATGCAGTAAGTATTGATGAAAGAGGAGTTAAAATTTTTAATCAATATGTAGATGATTACGTGTTTCAAAAGGATTATTATTTTGTAATGGGAGATAATTTTGATAACAGTTACGACAGCAGATATTGGGGCTTAGTTCCACGAGATAATATTATCGGTAAGGCGACTTTAATTTATTGGTCGAAAGATCCTGAGAAGGATGGATTCTTTGATTTCTTCACATCCATAAGATGGAATAGAATTTTTAGTAAAATAGAATGAAAATCGTGAGTATAAAAATATCCATACGTATACTTAAATATCCCCTAAATTATTAGAAATTGCATTGAAACAAATACTCTTGAAAATACTAAAGGAAATTACAATTATTTTGGTTATTGTATTTTTCATCGTTAAACCATTTCTTATTGATTC
>JAFGID010000144.1 GCA_016929735.1 Ignavibacteriales bacterium
ACTTTTGAGCCAATTTGGATTGTGAATACAATCTGCATCAGTCGTTACAATAATCTCACCTAAGGAATTATCAATTCCTTTTTGAATTGCTCGTTTCTTATGCCCGAAATTGTCATCTGTTTCCTCTGCTGAAATAATTTTTACATTTTTATTCTTTTTATTTTGCAAAATTATTTTAACTGAATCATCAGTTGAATTATCATCAATAAAAATTATTTCAAATTTATCCTTTGGAAAATTTTGTGATTCTAAACTTTTTAAGCAACTCAAACTATTATCTGCTTCGTTCCGAAAGGGGATAAGTATAGAAATAAATTCATCTGCAATAATTTTATTTTTTTCTATTTTTAATCTGAATAATCCACGCAAAATGTCGAGCAAAAACCAAAAATAATGAATAGCAATCAACGAAAGACAAATAAAAACGATTTCAGCCATTTGATTTCTTAATTAAAAGTAACAAACCGATTATTGCAGGAAGAACAAGGTTAAGCATAAACAGAAAAATTGAAGCATTAAATCCAGCGGCTTCGGACGAACCCATAACCCCCAGGAATAAAACAGATGCCCCTTCTCGAAAACCAAGTTCGCCAAAAGAAATTTGCGGGACAATCGTATTCGAGAACATTACAAGACTGCCCGCCCAAAAATATGTTAGTAAATCATTTTGATTTGTGAATGCCGCTACTAATAATCCAAATTGAATTATAAAGGTTGCGTAAAATAAAAATGAAATAATAGATATTTTAATTGAATCTTTCAATGTGAGATGTTGAATGATTTTAATTTTTGAAATTCCTTTGTGTAGAAATTTTATTTTACTAAGTTTTGTCAGGATAATTTTTCCCCAGAAGTATCTATTGTTGATCATAATCATTATGAAAATAAAAACGGCTAAAATCAGAATTGTGAGTGCAACAATTATATAAGCAGTAACATCGTAATAAATTCGCAGGAAAACTAAAGCGGATATCGCACCAAGAAACGTGATTGTAAGCAGGGGAAAAATTTTATCAACGATTGTTGCAATTACAATTTCGAAAAAATTTCTATCTGGAAATACAACTGCACGACCAGCATATTCGCCAAGACGGGATGGAGTTGAGGTACCTGCTGTTAATCCGTAAAATAGTGACAAAAATATTTTCTTTCGATTATATTCATCAAGAATTGAATTGCAGACGATTTTCCATTTATAATATTGTAAAAATAAATTTGGAATAACGAGAATTGCCGCAATTATAATATAAATTAAATTTGCGTTTTCAAGTGAAGTTTGAATATTATCAAAATCAAGATAATTCGCTAGAAATAGAAGCAGAGCAATCGCAATACAAATTTTGACTGAAATGATTATTACTCGCTTATTCTTGTTGAAAAAAATCTTTAAACTATTTTTTTTTGTTGTCATTTATAACCTTAACCCTGAACTACAATTATTACAAATTTTAATAATATTTATTTTTATTCTTTATCTGAATAAGTACTTCGTTTTGATACTGAGTATAGCGGAGTATCTTGCCTCTCCCTTTTAGATTCTTCACTTCGTTCAGAATGACAATGTCAGATTCTTCTCCCGACTTTACCGATATCAGAATGACAAACTCTTACCTTCTGTCATACCCGAGTAACCTGTCCTCGTGAAAACGGGGAGCGGGTATCCACTTTTCTTTTTATGGATTCCCGCTTTGGTTCGACTACGCACTTCGACAACATTTCGATTTCCCTCAATGTAAAGCTCAGTGCAACGCTTACCACAAGTCGTGGGAATGACAAATTCTTTTCCTGTCATACTGATCCCGACTTGTCGGGAGAAGTATCCCTTCTTGAGATTTTTCAGAAAGACTATATCATTATGTATTTTTCAAATGCTTCTGAAAATATTTATAGTAATTTAACCAATTTCTTTCATTTTTTCTATTTCAACAACATCATTTTTTCAACTGCATTAAATGTTGCACTATTTTCCAATGATGTTGCTTCAATTCGATATATATAAATACCACTTGAAACCATAGAACCATTACTAGTTAATCCATTCCATAATACTTTTTTAACACCTGCCTGCTCAGAATTGTTAACTAACTCAACAACTTCTCTACCCAATATATCATAAATAATAAGTCTTACATTTGAGTTGAAAGGTAAGGAATATTTTATTGTTGTACTTGGATTGAATGGATTTGGATAATTACCTTCTAACTTATATTCAGTAGGAAGAACCTCCATTTGCATAAAAGCTCTTTGTTCTTCATTCTTATAAAAGTGTTTCAAAAATTTCGCTGTTTCGGTATCTGCTAAATCTCTTAATATCTCATCAAAGTATGATTTTGACTTTTCATTCATCTCGCCTGATTTACTAATAACCTTTGGTCCATCTCCTTCAGGTTCTAAATTCATATTCGCCAACACTTCATAAAGAACACCTTGATGATAAAGAACTGAAGCTAAATCTTCCTTATTTTCTTTATCTTGCTTAAGATTTTTTAACTTTGTTATTAAATCAAAATTCTTATCGATCGCTTCTTGATATTTACCCCTGTTTGCAAACTCAGAAACAACAAATGAACTTATTACTCTACCAAATTTTGTGTTTTGTTTTTCACTTTCTTTTTGTAATAAATAATTATTTAACGAAGTTGTATCTTTAAGCATCTTATAGCAATAAACCAAATTTATCAACGCTTCAACTTCAAAATCATCTTTTTTACTATCAATTATTTTCTTATAGATTTCTGCTGCATCTTCGTAGAGAGTATCTTTCATCAAGATATATGCTTGTAACATTAAGGTATCAGAATTTTCTTTTTTATCACCCGTTCCTTTTGAAAGTTTACCATCTGCAACTTTAAATGACATTTCCCCTACAATTTCATCAGCTGTTGGATAAACATCCACATTGCCATAATTTTTAAAATTATATTCAAATCCTTCATAAGGCCAAAAATTAGCTTCTGCTTTTATTTGTGTACTTTTTAATGAGTAAACATTATATAGAGTTTGTCCACCTAATATGAAATGATTAAATCCTCCATAACACCACAAACCAGAAGGATGTTCTTGATAAGTGCCTAAATTGCCATTTCCATTTGATTTTATATATACCCCATACTTATTATTATTAAAAACATTATTTGAGTCTATAGGGTTTTCATAGTGGTAAGTTGTATTCAAATCTAATTGAGAATTATAATCGCAATATATACCATTTGTGTTATTTACAAAACGACACCAATTGATAATCATATTACTTGCATAATTATGAACTCCATAGGTACTATTTAGAAATATATTTCTATAAAAAAATCCGATATTACTTATCATTGCTAATGTACCGTTATTAAAACTGCAATCATAAACTTGTGATTCATTAGTACCACCATATCGAATAACTAAATTGTATCTTGTATAATTTGAGAAATAAGATCTTACTATTGAATTATTAAAGTTTAAATGTACAGGAGTAGAACCAGAATAGTTCAATGTTGAATATTCAATTCTTGTATTAGAATAGTAAGCCATCATCTGAATATCACTCAGAATAGAATTGTTAAACTTCATTGATGATAGGTTAGAAGTTGTTCCATTAATACTGTGTTTTATTCCGTTAATATTTGCATAACTATATTCCAAAACTTTGCCCGCATAGGAATAAATTTGATATGTGCCATATACGTTACTTGGTCTTGTCAATCTTGCTCTGTTGCTCGAAGTGCCTATTGCTTTAAGAGTACCATAATTTTGAATATAAGAGTAATTACTAAATGTAATGTTCCCACCTGAATTAATCTGGAGAACGTTATTGTTTCTTAAATAGGCATAAGGATTTAAAATAATATTACCTGTTGAGTTTACATATATTGACCCGTTATTTTGAATGCTGAATGAATTATCTAAGGTTACATTACCCCCTGCATTTACTTGCAAAGTTATACCCGCAGATACCGTTATATTTCCTCTTGTTGTAATTGATGAAGATACCGTTTCATTAGTTACAAGTGTTCCACCGACGAGCATTACGGGTTCCATCTTAAATAGTTTACCTTCGCCAGGATTATATGTAGTTTGGAAATTACCAGTCTTGCTTACATACCAACTATTGCTTGTACCTACTTCTGTTAATTTCCAATTATTAAATGGAGAGGTGGTTTTGTTTATCGTTACTTTTACATTTCTCATTTCAGACGGCAAACATCTTCTATTCACTACAACAAAATACTCACAGTTATCATTATAATAATCGGTTGTTTTTCTGAGAAAACCAACTTCAACGAATGTCTCGCTCGAGTTATCTTTTACCATACTTGAATTGAAAGATTCAACATTAGCAATATATAATTTTGAATTTTCTATATGACCACTGATTGCATCCATCCAGGTAAGTTGTAGGAGCTCATCTTTTATTTTATCCATTTGTTGGTTTAGTTTTTTAACTGCGTAAAATCTTTCATTTGGGACTTGTAATTTATTTGGGTCTTGAATTAACCCTTGAATAGTATCTATATCATTAAACGGATTTCCTTCCTCATCAAATAAGCCAAAGAGATAAACATATTTTGTTTTTTCTGTATTTATTGGATATTTGTATGTTGGCACAGCATAATAACCCAATCCTTTTGCACCATAGCATATTCCAAGCCATCCTTGAACAGATATTTCTTCAGGTGTCGGGGCTCTTAAATATTGATCTGTTACTTCACCATTTTCCACTACTTTTTCTGATTGAACTTGTATTACTGGAATAAGCGGAACATCATCTTCGAAGTAATTGGGTGTAAAATTTTGTGCCCATTCTATTGCAGAGCGTAAACCACTCCTAACATCTAAATTAGGTACACCTAAATCGTTTTTAATTAATTTACCTAATGCTATCTGAAGATTATTTTCACCTGTCGATTCATATTTATAGTAATAATTAAATGGATAATAATCATACATCAAAAATGGTAATCTTCTAAACTGATTACCTAATATCATTTCATGATTACCCATTGACATCGTTGCACCAATTACTTCTTTACCTTGTCCAAAATTTTGCTGGGCTAATTCACTTACCGTTCCATTTGCCCTGTAATTTATTGGGAAGGGTTCATCGTTGTAAAGACCAAGTGTTTGCTCACTTAAATTGTACATTTTGTCTTGAAATAGGACATTCAAATCATTTCTAATATTATTTCTTGTTGTTTGTTGGATTGTAGAATTGGCTATATATAAATCGTTATATTTATCATCAAATAAAAATATCTTATCTATATACAAATTCCTCTTTCCCGTCCATTCTATTTCTATTTTTAAGTTCCAATCAAATCTGTTATACTTATAAAATGGTGGAGTTATTATATTTACATATCCACTACTATTAAAATCATCTGCTGTTATATAAAAAACCTCATTTGTTGTATCTATACTGGTCGAGAACTTCTGTTGCGAATTGTTGTTTATGTAATTCAAACTTTTTAAGTAACTCATATGTTCTGGTTGGTCGGGATTTTTCCAATTATATTCCGATATATGTATTATCATTACTGTATCACTTCCATAAGCACCATCTATTTTTGCGTTTAATCCAAGACGATATTGATAATAAAAATCATTAAGCATATAATATGGAAAATGACGAGGGTCTATATCCGCTCGCATTATTAAGCCTGGTGTATGATTGCCTACTTCACAATAGTTGACAAAAATATCACCATCTTTTTTATTCGTTTCTCCTACCGTTAAATCTTGAAAAGGATAAATCCACCAGGAGCAAATGTTATCTACACCCAAGCCAGCTCTTTCATCAACATTGTCTATACGAGCTATTTGCTCGCCACCTACTTCATAAGGAAAATTATTTTCATAATTCCCACTAGCAAAAAGATATTTAGTAACATTATGATAAGGATCATTTGCTTTCCTTGGGTAAATAGGATGTAAAACTTTAAATCCTGTATTTTTAAAATTGGAGTAGACTTCGCTACCAACTTCCGTTACAAAATGCGTTATCCCTAATTCTTGCATTCTATGGTAAAAGTAATTTGAATCTGCATAAGTTCCTCGCATACCAGGGTCTGTAACCGATGTTAGCATAAAATAATACATATCGTGCCAACCTATTTTGGGGAATTCACTCGGGTTTATTTGTCCGAAAATGGCTGATGTAATAAGTAATAAAAATAAAAAATTCTTTCTCATTTTGTTCCTCTCGTTTTATTTTAAAATCATCATTTTTTTTACGCTTTGATAGTCATCCGCAATTAGTTGATAGAGATATACACCACTACTTAAATTATAATCATTTGAATTAAATTCCATTTCATATCTACCTGCCGGCTTTTCTTCGTTTATCAATGTTACTATCTCTCTTCCTAATATATCATAAACTTTTATTTTTACATTGCTGACAACCGGCAAATGATAACTAATCACTGTTGACGGATTAAATGGGTTAGGATAATTCTGATATAGTTCGTAACTTGAAATATTTGTATGCCCATCATCAAACCCTAATTTTACACTCGTATCTCCCTTGAGTATGTATACAGTTGTGTCATAACCATAAATAAATGGTATTGCACAAATACATAAATCATTTACGCCATCACCATTTACATCACCTACGCCTGCATAATCCCTTCCAAGACCTTCCTCCCATCCATACCATGTCCTCTTACATACCTCATTCCATGGCTGACCGCCTATCCATAACTTAATCATTCCATAGCCAGTACCTCTCATGCTTGCATATATATCATTATATCCATCTCCATTTACATCGCCTACATCTCTCGTAGAAACTATCGTTTCATTTTGTGTATTTATTCCTCTATCTTGAACCGTATCTATCGGTAAACTTCCATACAATATTGATCGATAATAATAATATGGATATACTCCGCCATAAGCACTGATTATTATATCATCCCTTAAATCGCCATTTATATCAGGTATTATATCCCAATACTTTACTGTAAAGCTATGGTCATTATCATCTATTATTTGATAGGGCGTCATGTCAAAACTACTATTGCCTTTGTAAAAATATCTTATGTAATGATAATCACCGTAATTTATCTCAGCAAGTATTGAGAAGTCAGAATAGCCATCGTTGTCTAAATCGCCTTGATCCATGTGATGTTCTCCTACTCCTGCGAAAGTAATATTATTTATTGTATCCCCTGTTATATAAAAATCAGGTATTGTATCAAAGGTTGATCCAGTATTATAAAAATAAAATGTACCATATTGCTTTTTGCTGTATGGGAGTTCATGGTCATACCAAATAAATTCATCTCTTCCATCTCCATTAAAATCTCTTAATGTAAACAATTTATATGGTTGGTAACTCCCTTCGGGTTGGTTAAAAATTATATCCGGTATTGTATCTAATAAACTACCTCCATAATAAATATATATTTTATATGGTATGCCTCCATATGCATAACCCTTCTCTAAAAATACGAGGTCATTTTGGTTATCATTATTTACATCCAATAGTTCGAAATCGTTCATTTGCTGTTTAAATATCTTTTCTGGTATTGTATCAGGTGGGTTGCCTCCAAAATAAATATTAACTGTTGTATCTTGGCAGTTATAAATAAAAAAATCATCATAACCATCATTGTTCTGGTCGTCAAGTGCATAAACATTTCGCATTTCCCAATTCAAGGGTATGGTTGTCTTGAATATTATTGTATCGAATTGGGCATTTACTGCAATGCAAGTTAATAGCATAAAGAAAATTATTTTTTTCATTTTATTTCTCATTTTTTATTTTGCAAAATTACAAAGAATACAGAATTCAGGAGTCAGAATATTTTTTGTCATACTGAACCCGATTTATCGGGTGAAGTATCTCTTTATCAGATTCTTCACTTCGTTCAGAATGACAATTTTATTATGTCATACTGAATCCCAATTTATTGGGTGAAGTATCTCTTGAAAGAAATGAGATTCTTCACTTCGTTCAGAATGACAGATTGTTCTTGTCATACTGAACCCCATAGGGGTGAAGCATCTCTGTTATGAGATTCTTCGGTCGCTTGGCTCCCTCAGAATGACAATGCTTTTCTTTGTCATGCTGAGTGAAACGAAGCATCTCATTATTAAAATTCTTCACTCAAATCCTTCCAT
>JAFGID010000145.1 GCA_016929735.1 Ignavibacteriales bacterium
CCATCGAAACCAAATCCGAAATCCCCATTAGCGTCATAAAAATATTGTTTACTGTTAAACGTTGTCATGCTTTCTTCTTCTCTAGTACCTGGCATATATCTCTTTCTATAATCCAATCCGATTGTAGCACTGTACCAATTGTTCTTATAAACCATGAGTATATCGCCACTGTATTTATCATTTAATCCACCGCTAAGATTTATAACTCCACTTATTCCTGTACTCTGGTCTTTTTTCAAAATAACATTTATTACCCCTGCGGTACCCGAAGGATCATATTTCGCACTTGGGTTTGTGATTATTTCAATTCTGTCAATGCTGCTGGCGGGCAATTGCTCAAGTGCTTCCTGCGATTCTAAAATTGTTGGTCGTCCATCAATAAGAACTTGAAAACTGCCACTGCCACGAAGAGAAACGTTTCCTTCAATATCAACAGTAATAGACGGTACATTTTCAAGAACATCGATTGCGGTGCCAGAAATAACAGAAGGTAAATCAGCAAGGTTGATAACTTTTTTATCTATGTCATAACTAAGAGTTGGTCGCTGTCCCTCAACAATAACATTATCTAAATCAATTGCATCTGCAACTAAAACGATTTCACCAAGGTTAACTTGCATTGCACCTTTATTTAATTCAACATTATCAATTGTTTGTTTTGCAAATCCCATAAACTGAACATAAATATAATATTTCCCGGGAAATACTTTTGTAAGTTGAAAATTTCCTTCTTTATCAGAAATTGTTCCGGTTACTTGGGAACTGTCAGCTTGCTTAAATAAAATAATGTTAGCATATTCAACAGGTGTTTTACCTTCTGAATTGAGAACTATGCCCGATATTGTTCCACCTTGAAAACCGCTTCTATCCTGTGCATTCAAAACAGAAAGAAATAAAATTAACAGCATTGCATAAAGATTTAACTTTTTCATTTTTCTCCAATAAAAATTAATTTTTTGTCTTGTTAGATTGATTTTGTCTTGTTTAGTTTCTATTTTTTATTTTTCATAATTCAAATCTAAAATAGGATTTTGTAGAAATGTTGTAGTTTAATATTATTCTATCGTGAAAATATGTTTATCGTCACAATAAGAATACCTTACTTCCAAATTATTCAACTCGCAAATTTTCTTAACAATTGCTAATCCTAATCCAATTGCACCTTTCTCATGGTCAGTATGATAAAAACGCTCAAATAATTTATCGGCTGAGAAATTCAATATCTCTCCATAATTACTTATTTCAAATTTTTTCTCAGTTGTCTTAATTTCAATAGCACCCTTATTCGAGCCATAAGTAATTGCATTACGAACTAAATTTTTTATAATAATATCAAACAAATACGGGTCAATAAATAATGTGTGTTTATCTGATAAATCAGTTTCTATTTTTATTTCTTTAAGGTCGAGCAATTCGCTTACGGCAGAGATGTGCTTTTCAATAAGTTCTTTTGTATTTATGTGTCTTCTGTTCGTAAATTCCTCGTTTTCTATCTTTGTCAATAAATTTAAAGTGTTTCCAAGTTTGGACAAATGGTTTGTCTGGTCATAAATCGTTTTTATAGTATCTGAATATTTATTCATCGTTGAATCATCCGATATTAGATTTTCCGTTTTGCTTCTTATTATAGATAGCGGTGTCTGAATTTCGTGAGCCATATTTTCCGTATATTCTTTAAGATGGCGGTAATCTTCTTCAATTCTTCCAAGCATCTGATAAAATGTGTCCTGCATTCTTTTGAATTCTTTCGTCGTAGTATTAATCTTTGTCAATTCAGACGCACTCCCCACCTTAAAAGTTTTCATTGTTTCTAAAATTCTGTTGAATGGTCTAAACAAATAACCCGAAATAAATAAATTGAACAAAACTATAATCCCAGCAAGAATAAAAAACGCAGGGATAAGCGTTCTAAAAATATCATCTTTCAACCTGATATAATCATCAATAGGCACAGGGAGTTCAAGCCTGTAATATTTGTCTTGTGCTTTTATTACCGTTGTCTTCTTTCTAAACATCATTTCTTTGTCACGTGTAGCGTCATAAATAAGTGTGTCGGAAATTATTGGGAATTTACTTGTGTCGGGTTTCTCGGATAATTCTGCAACAATTGTTACTGGAGGTAATCTATCTAAGGGTTTTCCTTTTTCAATAAAATTTTTAATTCTATGCTCGAACATATGATAACGCATATCCAATTCCTTTTTAATAAACTCATTAGATTCACTTAACATAAATAGAGCAACAATTAAAAATGTGGTGAAAGTAAATATTAAATAAATAAAGGTAGTTTTTGTTAATAATTTAATTGTTCTTTGTTTTGCCATAATTTTTAATCCTCTGATAAAAATTTGTAACCCATACCATACATTGCTTTAATATAATTCTTCCCACCTGCATCAATAATCTTTTTCCTTAAATTTTTTATGTGATTATAAACGAAATCAAAATTATCAGCTTGGTCTATCTGGTCACCCCAAAGATATTCGGCAATACTTTCACGCGTTAAAATCTTTTTGGGATTATGCATAAAGAAAAACAATAAATCAAATTCTTTTTTTGTCAATTTTAGTTTTTCATTTTTTACATAAACATCTGAGTTAAGAATATCAATTTTTAATTCATCAACTTCCAAGATGTTGTTTCGTTTTTCGCTCTTTCTTCTTTGAATTGAATGTAATCTTGCAATCAATTCAGCTTTATGAAATGGTTTAGTCATATAATCATCAGCCCCAATATTCAGCCCTTTTACTTTGTCATCAATTGAATCGCGAGCTGTAAGTATTAAAACGCCCATTTCAATATTTTCATTTTTGATTTTCTCTATTAAATCTAATCCGCTTCCATCGGGCAGTCCTAAATCAACTATTGCAACATCATAATTGTAAAGTGCTATTTTCTCATTAGCACCTCCCAAATTTTCCACCCACTCGACCAGAAAGCCGGATTCTTTCAGAAATAGCTTAATATCTCGGGCTAATACCTTGTTGTCTTCAACTAATAAAATTTTCATAATTCAAAATTAAAAAATGATTTTGTAGAAATTTAGTTTTTTAATGGTTTTTATTTGCGATTAGTTCTTTGTTTATTACTTGGAAGAATTGGTGTATTGGTGAATTTAATTTAGTGTTTTAATTTTCCGTATTTATAATTCGGAGATTATGTTTACTTTTACGTCTGATTTTTCAAATCTTGCGTTTCACCTCTCACCTACTGTGTATAGCGTTTTCAAAATTAAATCCGTTGCAGATTTAAGATTGCGACAAATTGTGATGTTCTCTCTGACTTCTTTTGGGATATCCACAAGGTGTTTATTGCCATGCCCAGTCAACAAATATATTCCCTTTGCTTTGGAATTAATTGCAAGCTCAACATCACTGAGATGATCACCGATTACAAAAGAGTATTTCAAATCTATTGGGTAGTTCTTTTTGGCTTTGTTGATAAAATAAGTGTTTGGTTTTCTGCATTTGCAATTATCATTTTTATGATGTGGGCAATAGTAAATTTCCTGAATATTTATTTTATTTTGTTTTAACACTAATTTAATATAATAATGAACATTTTCAACTTGTTCTTTTCTTAAGACACCTTGTGAAATTCCTGGTTGGTTTGTAATAATGAACAATAAATAATTTTTCTCTAATCTACGAAGACAATCAAAAGTATAAGAATAAAACTCTACTTTATCAGCCGATCCGATGTTTCCTTTATCCTTTATTATTGTGCCATCTCTATCTAAAAATATTGCGGGTTTCATGGTCACCTGTTATAAACGTTTGTGCTTTTTTTCTTATCAATCAAATACTCTTCATGAACTTGCTTGACATCTTCAATAGTATAGAACGCTGTCGGATTATTTATTTTCAAGATATCAATAAACTGTTTAGCCTGATTTCTTCGTATAGTTGAAAAGATCATTTTAACAGGTTGTTCCATACCCATTGCATCAACTTGCGTAAATCGGAAACCATTTTCTTTTAATAAACCGAATGATTCCTCCGATTCTTTCTGGAAAATAACTCGTATCACAACAAAACCCATTGACAGTTTTTTCTCAATATAAATTCCAAATACATTGCCCGAAGCAAAACCTGCTGCAAAAACAAAGTAGTAATAAAGATTATCTATCTTTGCAATTATTTGACTGATTGCAAGTAACCAGACAAAAGATTCAAAAAAACCGAATATGAAAGCCGGAAGTTTCAATCCTTTGGTTGCAAGAATTATTCTCATAATTCCAAGCGATTGGTCAAATACCCTAGCAAGAAAAATCAATAGCGGCAAAATTACATAAGCGTAAAGGTCGAAGTTTGAAAATATTTCCATAATGTCGAAAAAGATTTTTATTGAAATAATTTAATATTACGAATGCAAAAATAATCAAAAGGCAGGAGATAAGAATTATTCTGAAATAGTATTTTTAATTCTTATTGATAGATCATATAGAATATAGCTGCAGTATTTTTATTTCGTTCTTTAAAGGCAATTTGTTAAAACTAATTATAGTAGCTATACAGATTTCCTTTTTAAAACGGTTTCCAATTAATTTAGTTAGATACGAGTTTTTTTAATTTTTTTATTAAATAATTGTTTAGACTATCTCCTTCATTTATTGCTTTTAATGCAAGAATTTTATGCAATTCAGAACCAGTGCGAAGTACAAATTTACCTGAATAATTCTTGTTTGTTGGTTCTGGTAAAGGGAGTTTGTCTTCTTTATATATTTCTAACCATTCATCTAATATGCTGCACAATTCTTGATATACTTTTACCTCATCTTTACCGTGACAGCACTTTCCGAGCCAACCAGGAATTGAGCCGACATAACATCCATCTTCTTCAGACCATTCAACAATTTTAAGAAATTGATTATTGTGATTCACTTTGTAACCTCTTCGATTTTTTGTCTAACTAATTTTTCTTGATATGGTTTTGCATCGTGTCCTAGCTGACCGGATAATGTTAATGCTATACCACAGGGATGGAGAAAATTCCTATGACTACCTTTACCCCCACGATTAACAAAACCAGCCTTTTCTAATTCTTTGATTAACTCACGGATTTTTTTTGGCATATACAATAATACTAAAATGATACTAAATATTCAATATCTATTTATTTTTTTCTTAACAAATTGAATGAATTATTCTTAAAATCTTTTTTTATTGTAATTTTATATTCAAAATTAGAATTTCAACAATTAGTAAAGGTTGCATAGTAAATCAGGAATATAAATAATAATAGAGAAAATCGCTATATGGATGCCGAAGGCGAAAACTCTTTTGGCTTAAATCACTTGCTATGCACTTCTTACTTATATTAATAATTTCCCACAAGCACACCGTGAGAATTTAAACGAAAAATTTCTATATCAGATTTTTTGTTTTTGCTTGGATTATATAAAGCACTTTTTAGAACATCATTTATTACTGTTTGAGCACCATTAATTTCAAAAATCATAAATTGTATCGTAGGGTAAAAAGAAGTTGCCAAATTCAAATTAAGTTCTTGTGGGCTATAAAATTAATTATATTCAATTTCAGCGTTGGCGACATTTCTAAAACTATTCTCGCCAAATTATTATCAATATTTTATTATCTTTGCAAAAGAATTTATTATTGAAAAAAATAAATTAATCAAAATTAAAAATTTCTTATGATAACAAAAGAACAGGTAATTGAAGCACATAATAAATGGGGGGATGGTATTGTAAAAATCGGTTCGCTTCGAAATGATAGGGAAAAATGCGTAATAGTTGCGAAAGAATTTATCGAGCGATTGTATTCTTATGACTTTGGAAAAGTTTTATTTAAACCAACAAGGGCATCTGATATACAATTCAGATTTTCAAAAGATGGTGCATTATCTTATTTTATCGGTGGTGATAGTAATTATCCCGAAGATGACGGCTTTGCAATTAATCCATGGTTTAATGTCCGATTCGAAAACGAAGAAATCATTCTGGAGGATGAGCAGGCAATCTCAATGGGCAATATCTATTTTACAACTCCTGATAAAAAAATAGTCAAAGTTGAATTTACGTTTGGGTATAAACTGTTCAATGGCGAATTAAAAATTTTCCTGCAGCATTCCTCAGTTCCATATAAAAAAATAACTAGTAAATAAAAAGAGAGGCAAAAATGAAACGAATTTCATTTGTGTTATTATTTATTATTTTTTCTTACGGTTGTAAAAACAGCACCGAGGAAAACTTACCAGAAGATGAAAATATTAAGGAAAACACCACAAAAACTTTGGTGGAAGAATCACCTGTAGAAGAATGGATTGCAATATCAGACTTAACAAAAATGGTTTTCTTCGGCACGGAACCATTCTGGTCACTGAGATTCAATAACAACAATATAGTATTCTCCACACCTCTGAACGAAGACTTAACGATTATGAAACATAAGCAAAAGATTAAAACGATTTCAGAAAATGAGATTCAAGTTAACGGGATTGTGGGAAAGGATTCATATCTGCTAATAATAAGAAAAGAAGATTGCAACGATGGAATGTCCGATAATATCTACAATTATTCAATAAATGTTAGCAAAGATGATAATCTTCTTTATCAGGGATGCGGCAGGGAGATAGATCTCAAAAAAGAAAGAGGCAATTTTGAAGACCAAATATTTATGCTAATCGAGGATATATATAATCGTCAGGAGAAAGAGTGGACATATTTTTATGATAATGATATTAAAAATTTCGAACTATACAAAGAAGATGAGTATTTTAAAAACTTTATTGATTGCATACTCGATATGGGTTATACAATTAAGCATCAGGAAGGTGGATATTATGTTGGATATAAGTAAAAAATATTATAATAAAAAAATAATAATTTTAAGATAAGTTTTTTATAACTATTCTTTTTTGTTTTAATTTTTTATATTACAATTAAAATTATAATTTTTTATGCTATTGGCTAATAAAATCAAGCAAATACTTTCCCTACTATTATTAGTATTATTAATTTTTATAATGTTCAATAATGCTTTTTTTCTACATGAACATATCCTATCAAACGGGAAGTTTGTTGTTCACGCTCATCCATTCTCTCATCAAAATGAGGAAGACACTGGAAACAAACATACTCACACTGAAAGTGAATTTGCGTTTATTGCCTTAATAAATCAGATATTCGTACTGGTTATTATTGCCAACTTTCTTTTTCTGTTTTTACAATCAAGTAGAAAAAAAATATACTTAGTTTTTCATGAAAAGAAATCTTACACCCAGCCGGAATTTTCATTCAATCTAAGAGCACCTCCTTCCAACCTTTAAATTTTATTTAATAATATCTTTTAATATTTCTCTATAGAAATAATTTATTAACAAATTTAAAGGTTAAGTTTAAGTGAAAAATATATATATCATAAGCTTTTTTTTGCTTTGTACAATTTTTATAAATGCAAATATTGGTGTTGATACAGTTATCTCTGGTAAAATTATTTCTAATCAGGGACCTGTTCCATTTGCAAATATCGTTATTAAGGGAACAACTGTTGGCACTACTTCCGATCATGATGGGAATTATTATTTAATGAATTTGCCAAAGGGTAAATATACAATAGTAGTGTCTGCAGTGGGTTATAAACCGATTGAACAAATTATAGAGATTAACAAATTATCTTCGAACGAAATTAATTTTAATCTTGAAGAAACTTCTATTGAACTTGGGCAAGTTGTAGTAAGTGCAAATCGCAGTGAAGTATTGCGAGAAGATGCTCCTGTGATTGTAAATACTATAACAAAATATTTATTTGAAGAGACAAATTCGATAAATGTTGGTGAATCTTTTAATTATCAGACAGGGCTTCGTTTAGAAACGAATTGTCAAAATTGTGGCTTTCAACAGGTTCGAATTAATGGATTAGAAGGGACGTATTCACAAATTTTAATTGATAGTCGTCCATTATTTAGTTCTTTAACGAGTGTCTATGGCATAGAACAAATACCATCAAATATGATAGAGCGAGTTGAAATAATCAAAGGTGGAGGTTCTGCTCTCTTTGGTTCCAATGCAATTGGAGGTATAATTAATATTATAACCAAAGAACCGAATTCTAATTCATTTGAAATATCAAATAATAATTCAGTTATTTCTTCAAACTCAATAGATTATAGTGTTGATATAAATGGTTCTCTTGTATCCGAAGATCAAAAAACTGGGGTCGCTATTTTTGGTTTTAAAAGAAAACGGGATTATTATGATGCAAATGGTGATGGTTTTTCTGAGTTGAGCTTGTTGGATAATACTACTTTTGGTTTTAGGTCGTATTATAAACCAAGTGCATTTTCAAAATTATCTTTAGAATACCATAACTTGAACGAATTTAGAAGAGGCGGTAATAAGTTTGATTATCAACCGCACGAAACCGATATAACAGAACAAACAGAACACAGAATAAACAGCGGCAACATGAGCTACAATTTATATTCAAAAGATTTCAAGTCAAATCTTTCTGTTTTTAGTTCTTTTCAATATACAAAACGAAATAGTTATTATGGTGCTCAGATGGATTTAAATGCTTATGGAAATACTAATGATTTGGTAATAATGGCTGGTACACAATATTCAAATAGTTTTGATGAATTATTATTTGCACCTGCAACATTTACAACAGGATTTGAGTATCAATATAATTCCTTAAAAGATAATATGCCGGGATATGATCGTTTCATTAAACAGAATGTAGATGTTTATGGATTCTTTTTACAGAACGAATGGACAATTAATAAATTTGTTCTTTTATTTGGAGCAAGATTTGATAAACACAATCTTATTAAGAATTTAATAATAAGCCCTCGGGCAAATATTCTTTACAAAATTGAAAAGAACTTAACTGCCCGATTGTCTTATTCGGAAGGTTATCGCGCTCCGCAAGCATTTGATGAAGATTTGCATATTGCAGCTGTTGGTGGGGAAGTTATGCTAATTACTTTAGCAGAAGATCTTAAAACAGAAAATTCTATTTCTTATAGTAGTTCTTTAGATTATATTTTTAATATATTTGGCTTTGAATCAAATATTTTAATTGAAGGATTTTATACAAAACTAAAGGATGTTTTTGTCTTAGAGGCTATTGGTTATGATGTTCAAGGCAATAAATTAGTAGTAAGACGAAATGGTAGTGGCGCAGAAGTTTTAGGACTAAGCACGGAAATTAAATTAGCATTTTCTAAATATTTTAAATTTAATTTTGGTGTTACTTATCAAGGAAATGAGTATATCGAGCCTGAAGTGTGGAGCGATGATTCAAATGTTGAGCCAACAAAAGAAGTAATGCGTAGCCCTCAGAAATACGGATTCTTTATAATTAATTTGCAACTATTCTCATCAACAACAGTTTCAATCTCAGGAATATATACTAGCGAAATGTATGTACCTCACTTTGCAGGGTATATTACTAACGACAAGCTGGAAAAAACGTCTGACTTTTTTGAGTTAAATTTTCGACTGTCTCAGGATATAGTTATCAGCAAGGAATTAAACTTACAAATTAATGGTGGTATTCAAAATATTTTCGATAGTTATCAAAAAGATTTCGATTCTGGTGTATATAGAGATGCGGGATATATTTACGGTCCTAGTCGGCCTAGGACTATATATGTTGGAATTAAGATTGGAAATATTTTATAGTTATTATTTTATTAAAATTAATTTACACTCTTCAATCATTATTTTTGATTGGGGAGTATAATTTTAATTAACTAATTTTCAATTAGGGTATTTTTAATTTTTTCATTTTACGCCATAGAGTTGTAACATCAACACCCAAATCTTCGGCAGTTTTTTTTCGGTTTCCATTGTTTTTTTCAAGTGTCGTGGTTATTATTTCATATTCAGCATTGTGAAAAGGCTTGTCAAATTCCAGTTTAATATTACTTTTTTTTGTTTTCAATATTTTTTCTGGTATATGCTCTACATCAATATAATTATTTTGACACAAGACAAAACTGTGCTCTAATACATTTTCTAATTCACGAATATTACCATACCAGAGATATTTCGAAAATATCTCATATACTTTCTTTGTTATTCCATTTATTTTCCTGTTGAATTTTTCGTTAAATTGTTTAACGAAATAATCTACTAATAATGGCAGGTCATCTATTCGTTCTCGCAATGGTGGAAGATGAATGTTAATGATATTTATTCTATAGAAAAGGTCTTCCCTGAACTTTCCTTCGTTTATTTTCTCTTGAAGATTTGCATTGGTGGCAACAATAATTCGCACATCCATTTTAATTTGTTTATTGCTTCCGACTCTTTCAAAAGATTTAGTCTCAATCACCCTAAGTAATTTTGTTTGAACCGCAATCGATATATCGCCAATCTCATCCAAAAATAGAGTTCCTCCCTGTGCAAGTTCGAATTTACCAATTTTCTTCTTCACTGCACCAGTAAACGCACCCTCTTCATGTCCGAATAATTCACTCTCAATTAAATTTTCATTAAAAGCACTGCAGTTAATTGGTATGAACGGACCATTCCTTCGCGAACTATTAAGATGAATTGCACGGGCTGCGAGTTCCTTACCAGTTCCACTTTCACCAGTAAGTAAAACCGTACTATCAGTTTTAGAAACGCTATCAAACAAGGAAAATATTTTTTCCATCTCTTTGCTTTTGCCGATAATGTTTTCGAAATGATATTTTTCGTGTAAATGCTCGTTAAGATTTTTTAGCTCTGAAATATCAACAAATGTTTCAACCGCACCGATTTTTTGATTTTTGTCATCAAGCAATATTGCTGAATTAGATCTTATAGGTATTAGTTTACCTGATTTGGTAATAATCTCTAATTCCTTACCGATAGTTGGTTTGCCTGTTTCCAGAGTTCTTTCAAGATGACAACCATTGCGACAGATGTTTGACTTAAAGACATCCCAACATTTTTTACCGATTGCTTCTTCTTTTTTATAACCCGTTATTTTTACAGCAGAATTATTAAATGATGTTATGTTCCAATCGTTGTCAATAGTAAAGGTACCTTCTATACTGCTGTTAAATATCGCTTCAAGTTTGTTTTGTTGGTCAAGTACCTCTTTTGTTTTCAGATTCAACTCTTCATACATTGCAAGCATTTCGTTTGTATCCCTAAAGACTAGGATAAGACTAATTATGTTTTTCCCTTTAAATACAGGTGTTAACGATGCTAAAACATTTTTCACCTTTCCATTTTTGCATAAAATATTTAACGAAAGATTTGAATAGGTTGTTCGGCTTTCGAATGCTTCCACAAATATTTTTTTGTCATCTTTATGGTTTGATAATATTTTTTCAAGCGGTTTTTCTATCAATTCATCTATTTTAAAACCTGTAATCCTCTCTGCCGCTTCGTTAAATACTACAATTGACAAATCATTCCCAATTACTATTATCCCATCAGGTATTGCTAAATGTTGATTTTTTTGTTTCATAAAATTTTACTCTTTAATTTATAATGCAAAAATATACAATATCTTGCATATTTGCAATTTATTTGCATTGCATTGCATATTTGCAATTGTTTCGGTTTTGCTAAGTTGTTAGAATACAATGATTTATTTTGGCATTATCTTTGTTTATAACTATATCATTAAAAATGAAATCATAAATATGACAAAACAAATATTTGAACCCGCTTGTATTCCTTGTATTTTAAATCAAGGGTTGAATTCTGCAAAATTATTTGGAATTACAGATAAAAAAACTCAGTTGATAATGTTAAATGAGATAATGAGTGAAATATTAAATTATAAGGGAAATTTATCAGGTCCTCTTTTCTCATCAACATTTCAATCAATAATGAAAAAATATTCTAAATCAGATAATCCATACAAGTTGATTAAAGAAAAAAATCTTGAACAGGCTAAACAATATATTCCATATCTGTCAGAAATGATTCGTCTTTCAGAAGATAAAATTGAAATGGCTATAAGAGCAGCAATTCTCGGTAATACTATAGATCTTGGTGCAAATCCAAATTACAATCTTGAAGACGAGGTAAATAAAATATCTTCAAATAACATTGC
>JAFGID010000011.1 GCA_016929735.1 Ignavibacteriales bacterium
CATTGCTTCGATAACTTTGTTGAATGCATCAGCGTCATCATCAATTGCTTGAATGAAAAATGATTTTAACTCCTGGCATTTTTCACCAATTTCATTTAATCTTTCAAAATGTTGCTCGTATCCCTTTTTACCTATCGTAAGATTTGGAACCATTGCACCAAGTGCAGCTGCAAGAACAGCATTCAAGGCAGCAACTGAGCCACCGCCAGGTGCTTTGGAATCTGAAGATAATTCATTCGCAAAGCCTTTTACTGTTAAGTCAACTAATCTATCTGTTCTATTATCAATTGCATATTCAATTATTCTTTTCTTTGGATCAAATTCAGAAACGTCATTTAATACAAGAGATAGAATAGCACAATCAACAATTTCATTTTCCGGTGCTGATGTGGGTTTGCCCATTTTTTTTAAATAAAATTTTCCGGTTTCAATAATTGCAGATTTTGGAATTAAACCAACAACTTCAGAACCTGTAACAATTAGTCCTCTTTCACATGCTTGTTTCCTAACTTCCTCCATAACAACATGAAGAGGAGTTACTTTGTAATTAGTCATATTTATTGAAATCTGAGCTCTTTTGTATTCAGGAATAACCCACCCAATTGCTTTAACATTCTTAAAAAGACCAGACACTTTTACTGTATTTCCGTTTTCATCTTTTATCATTTTCCCGTGTTCATCTCTTTTTGCCCGTCCTGCTTCTCTGATGTTCAAAGCAATATCGTGAACAGTTTTTTTATCTTTTGTGTTGAAATTTATATTGTATGCAATTAAAAATTCTCTTGCACTTATTGCTGTTGCTCCAGATTTTGCATTGAATATTGCCGGACCAAAATCAGGTTTCCAGTATTCTTTATCTTTTCCTTCAAATCTTTCTTTCAAACCTTCATATTCACCTTGTCGGACATCAGCAAGATTCTTTCTTTCTGGTTTTGATGCTGCTTCTTCATATAGATAAACAGGAATACCAAGTTCATCTCCGACGCGCTTTCCCAATTTTCTAGCGAGTTCCGCACATTCTTCCATTGTAACGTCTGACACTGGAACGAAAGGACAAACATCAGTTGCTCCCATACGTGGGTGTTCACCTTTGTGTTTTGTCATATCAATTAATTCAGCTGCCTTTTTAATTCCTTCGAATGCCCCATCAACAATATTATCCAGTGTACCTACGAATGTAAAAACTGTTCTATTTGTTGCTTCACCCGGATCAATATCTAAAAAATTTATATCTTTAACTGATTTGATTGCTTCTGCGATTTGATTTAAAATATTTTTATCCTTTCCTTCTGAGAAATTTGGAACGCATTCAACTAATTTCATTTATATTCCTTAATAATTATTATTCAAAAATTAATTTTTCAACAATCTAAAAATTTAGCTATTAAACAATTTAAATACTAATCTATTAACCATTATTCGTTATTATAAATAACATTTCCACTCTTAACAGTCATACAATTCAAATTTTTACCAACATTGTAAACAATATCGGCGTATTCTTTTGTATCAAAGATTGCAAAGTCTGCTTTTTTACCAATTTCAATACTACCAACTTTTTTATGGATATCAAGTGCTTTGGCGGCATTTATTGTAACCGCAGATATTGTTTCTTCAATTGTCATCTTCATTTTCAAAGCAGCGATACTCATAATCAGATTCAAATTAGCAATGTGCGAAGAACCCGGATTGTAGTCAGTGGACAATGCAACAATTGCCCCGCTGTCAATTAATTTTCTTGCGGGTGCAAAACCATAATCAAGGAAAAACGAAACACCAGGCAATAACACACAAACTATTTTTGTTTTTGATAATTTCTGAATATCCTCATTAGCGACAACTTCTAAATGATCAATGCTTTTTACTTTATGTTTTATCCCGACATCAATTCCACCGATTGTATTGAACTGGTCTGAGTGCAATTTAAGTTTATATCCCAAATCAGATGCTTTTGAAAAAATTCTATCAACTTGTTCGGGTGAGAATGCTGTAGTTTCGCAAAATGCATCACAGAAAATTGCAAGTTTGTTTTTTCTTATGTAAGGGAGTTGTTCATTTACAATTATGTCAATATATTTTTCGTGGTCATTTTTGTATTCTCTTGGAAAAGTATGCGCACCTAAAAAAGTTGAAATGATATCGATAGGGTAAATATTTTTCAGGTTGTCTACGGTTTGCAAAATTTTAATTTCATCATAATAACTTAATCCATAACCACTTTTTATTTCAAGTGTTGTGATTCCCTGCGAGATAAAATATTCTATTCTTGGTTTAGTTAAATTAATAAGTTCTTCAAAAGCTAATTTTCTGATTGCCTGAACAGTTGTGTTAATTCCGCCACCCGCTTTGGATATATCTTCGTAAGTTTTACCCTGCAATCTTTGTCTAAATTCATCGGCACGTGAGCCAGCATACGCTGTGTGAGTATGACATTCAATTAACCCAGGTAAAATAATTTTATCTTTCAAATCAATATTTTTTTCGTAAGATGATTTATTTATTGAACTATTTGGAATTATATCTTTTATAATACCATCTTCAACTACGACTGAGTGGTTTGCGATTATTCCAACATCATTCATATTATTACCACTCTTGTAATTTTTGCCTGAAGTAGAAACAGAAATAATTTGTGAAGGAGATTTGAATAATTTACGCATAAAAGTCTATACAAAAATCATATTAAGTTGTGTAAATAATTAAAAACTTAAAATAAAATAGTTAACATAAATATGCAAATAATTTTGTCAAAAAGTCAAAATTTTTGTAATTTTGTAATTAAAAAATAAGGTTTTTCGTATGAACTCCTCAAAAATGTTAAAGATATTATTTGTAACCCCTGAAGCTGTCCCTTTTGTTAAAACTGGTGGTGTTGCTGATGTTAGTGGTAGTCTCCCCTTAAAATTACAAGAATTAGGGCATCAGGTTAGAATTATTATTCCGAAATATGCTTTAGTTGATGAAAGAAGACACAAAATTCACGAAGTAGTAAGGTTAAAAGAAGAATATGAGGAGGTTAAAGGTAAGAAAATAATGTTCTCCTTTCGCTCTAGTTTTCTTGTAGCTACAAAAACACGAGTTCAAATATATTTTCTTGATAATAAAGATTATTTTGCAAATAGAAAGGGTATTTATACTGACCCTAAAAATGGAAAACCCTATTCAGATAACGATGAACGGTTTATCTTACTAACCAAATCTGTATTTTCCTTAATTTTAAAGTTGGGATGGATTCCCGATATTATTCATTGTAATGACTGGCAAAGTGCATTAATTCCAATTTATTTGAAAACTGTTTATAAAGATGTACCGGAGCTTCAAAATATCAAAACCCTTTTGACAATTCACAATTTTGAAAATCAAGGTATATTTCCATTAGATACTTTTGACAAAATGGAATTACCAAAAGAATTAAAAAGTGAAAAAGGATTGTTGTTTGATGGTAAAATAAATTTCCTAAAAGGAGGATTAAATTACACAGACTTAATAAATACAGTCAGTGATAATTACGTTAAAGAATTATGTTCAGATGCAGAGGTTAGTTTCGGACTAAAAAACATACTATGCAAACGTAGGGAAGATTTCTCTGGAATATTAAATGGAATTGATACAGCTGTATGGAATCCTGAAAAAGACAAGAGAATACCTAAAAAATATTCCATAAAGAATTTTGAGGACAAGCAAATAAATAAAAAAGCCTTATGTGAAAGATTCAATTTCAATTTTGACGAGAATGTTCCAATAATAAGTATCGTCTCACGTTTGACAGAATCAAAGGGCATTGATTTTCTGATGAAAGGTTTTAAGGAATTATTAAAAGTTAAAGCGAATTTTATTTTACTAGGAGATGGAGAAATAAGATATAAAAAATTCTTTGAGGAAAAGGCAAAAAAATCAAACAATAAATTTGCTTGTCAAATTGGTTTTGACGAAAATCTTGCACATCTTGTGAAAGCAGGCAGCGATATGATTTTAATACCTTCAAAATATGAACCTTGTGGATTGAACCAAATGTATGGTCTAATGTATGGAACCATCCCGATTGTGCGTAAAACTGGTGGACTTGCCGATACAATTAAAAATTTTGATGAGAAGAATTTTTCAGGGAATGGATTTGTTTACGAAAAATTTACGATGCCTGATATGATAAAAACGATAAATCGAGCAATCAATTTGTTCTCCAAACGTGCTATTTGGGAAAAACTTGCTAAAACAGGAATGAAAAGTAACTTTTCATGGGCAAACTCTACCCACCAGTATGTAGACATTTACCGTAAATTAGTCGGTTAATTAAATGTCAAGCCCAGCATTATTCCTTGATAGAGATGGAACAATTAACTTCGATTCGGGTTATATTGACCAACCAAATAAAATAATTATTTATTCTGACGCTCCAAATAACCTTTATAGAATAAAGAAAGAATTTGAAATGAAATTAATTGTGATTTCGAATCAAGCAGGAGTTGCAAAAGGATTTATGACAGAGAAAGATGTTTGTTCCGTAAATAGCAGAGTTAGAGAATTGTTAAAAAAAGAAAATGTTATTATTGATGATTTTTTTTATTGCATCCATCATCCGGATTTTAGTTCGCCCGAAGATTCCAAATGCAGAAAACCTTCTCCGCAAATGATTTTTGAAGCACAAAAGAAACATAATATTGATCTTTCTAAATCCTATTTTGTCGGCGACAAAGCAAGCGATGTTGAATGTGGTATAAATGCAGGTATAAAACCTTGCTTTATTTTGAGAGAAAATAATAGTGGCGAATTATTAGTCTTGGAAAAACAAAAAAAAATGCCGAATTTTGTAGCCAAAAATTTTAACGAAATTTATGAATTTATTAAAAATGATTTGAGGTGAAAAATTTTGAAAGCAATTAAATTTATTATTGTTGTATTAATTTTAGCATTATTTTATTCTTGTGACGAAGACCCTACCGCTGTAGGAGATGGATTAACCCGTCCAAATCTCGAAATTAAAAAGATAGATTCATTTGCTGATTCTTTAATACAAACATCTATATCATATTTAGATACATTACAACTTGGAAACGCAACCCGATTACTTCTAGGAAGGCATAAAGGGATAGAGTCTTCTTTCTTGATTAAATTTTTTCCTTTTGAACCCACGATGCCCGACTCAGTTAAGAACGCAGTGAAGGATAAAAATCTTGTTGTAACCTCGGCTTGGATTGAATTTCATACAGGTTATATCTTTGGTGATTCAAATAGCGTCTTAGATTTTTCAGGGTTCAGAGTTACTCAAGATTGGCTTTTTTCTAAAGTTACAAGATATAATATTAACGACATACAATATGCTGAGGATATTATTACAAATACGCAATTTACGGATTCAACCTTTACTATTTATTTGAATAACGAATCAGTGTTAAAATGGATCGAGTGTGCGTATGATACAAGCTTAAAGGAAAATCATGGACTCTATTTCAAAGCAAGCACTAATACAGATAAAATCCTTGGTTTTAATGCATTTATCCCGGAATTGTTAAGTATTGAAGAATATGCTGCAAAATTCCCGAAGTTAAAAATTATATATCAAAAACCGGGTAGTTTTACTGATACCGTAACCGTAACAAGTGTTTCAGATGTTCACGTAGTTGAGGGAAGCATCCCCACTGCATCACCTGATAATATTTACGTAATGGGTGGTATTCCTACAAGAACAAGTTTGAAATTTGACTTATCAACTTTACCAAAATATGCAGGGATACATAAAGCTACCCTCGAATTGAATGTTGATAGTATTACCACGAAAAATGGTAGTCCGACCTCGAATAGTATTGCTGTTGAATTGTTCGAAAGTAATAGTCAACGAAAAGTATATAAATCATTTGAAACACTCGAATTAAAACGAGATGGGAATAAATTCGCAGGTGATATAACGCGTTTTGTACAACGATGGGCTAATGGTTTGAAAAATGAAGGAATCCGATTATCACTTTATGATGAATTTATTTCAGCTGCTATCATTGCTTTAAAGGGAAGCAATGCTGTTGAGAGTTTACGACCAAAAATAACAATTATTTATTCAGAAAATAAGTAAATTAATATTATGAAAATTTTTAAATATCTTTCATCCTTAGTTATATTATACTCACAATTATTTGCACAAGGCGGTTCAATCTACAGTAGTTTTGGTATTGGAAATATTTACTACGATAATTCAGCAAGAAAATTAGGACTCGGTGGAACGGCAGTTTCAATTTATGATATGCAAAGTGTGAATAATTACAATCCTGCTGGTTGGTTTAATCTACGCGAAATCAGATTTGAGACAGGGCTAAATTATAATGGTTTCAGTTTATCAGATGATAAAGATAAATCATATTATTCGCAAACAAAATTTCAGGGTATTGTAGGATCCATACCTGTTGATAGAGATTTAGGAATTGTTTTGTCTGGGGGATTAGTTCCTTATTCGAATGTGAATTATGAAGTTAGGGAAGAAGTTGGTGATAATATTCTTAATGAAACTTATATTTCAACTTTTAAGGGAGATGGAGGTCTATCAAAATTTTATATCGGTTCAAGTTATTTAACACCTCTTGGTATTTCGATTGGTGCTGCTTATGAGTATTATATTGGAAGGATTAATTCTTACTCTGAAATTGATTTTATATCCAATGCTACTTACAAAGATATTAACTATAGATTATCTGATTACTATCGCGGAAAAGGAGTTAGTGTTGGTTTACTCTCGATGAATCTTTCAAAATTGTTGGATATTTCAGAAATCAACGAATTACGAATAGGTGCAAATTTCAATTATGTTGGTGAACTCAAAACAGATACTTCAAATTTTTCGACCACATCTTTAGGAGAAGTAGAAACAAAAAGAGGCGAATACAAAACAAAATTGCCTTATCGTTTTGGTCTTGGTATTAGTTGCCGATTATCTGATAATTATTTGTTTGTTTTAGATTATATGCACCAACCATGGTCAAAATATGAGAAAAATGGAAGAAATATGTCTTATTATAAAGACTTAAATCGCTACTCGATTGGATTTGAATATCAAAATTTGACAAAAAGAGTTCCGTCATTTTGGGAACAGATAGCAATAAGAGGTGGCATAGTTTTTGAAGAAACTCAGTTTAGAATTAACAATCAGGATTTAACTATGTTAGCTTTTCATTTAGGTTTTTCTTTTCCGCTTGGAACTTTTAATACTCTTGATATCGGTTTTCAATATGGTGTAAGAGGAACTACAGAATCGAATTTAGTAAAAGAAAATATTTTCCAAGCCACCATTACATTGAGTTTTGGTGAAGTTTGGTTTATCAGACCTGATAGATAATATAGGAGGAAGTAAAATGAAAAAGGTAAAATTATTAATCGTAATAGGTTGTATGTTGGCGACCTGTTTCAATTTATTTGCTTTATCAAATAAATTGTTTACGTCATCAGTCAAGGACAGCTTGACACCTCAAAAACTTTTGGAAGAATTTAGCTTATTCTACGAATTTCAAAAGCAAGGTGACTATAAAAGTGCATATCCGCATGGTTGGAATGTAATTACCAATAATCCAACGAATTTTCTTCAATACAAACCGTTTAAAAAAATGGAAGTATGTTTATGGTATATGTATGATAGCGTTGCAACTACGGAGGAAGAAAAGCAAGCAATTGCAGATACTGCTTTAGCGTTTTATGATTTAGCCATAAAATACAAAGAAGAAGAAGAAACAGCAGGATATTTTATTGCGAGAAAAGCATATGTAATGGAA
>JAFGID010000146.1 GCA_016929735.1 Ignavibacteriales bacterium
ATTGCATTTATATCTTTTGGATTTTCAGGTTTTCTATCGAGAATAAACTTATTAAATTCTTCTTCAAGTAATTCATCTTTAGATTTAAAACTCGTAATTCGTCCAAATGCTTTTTCAATAATTTCACGCATTGAGATTCTTCTGTCAACACCACTTGCTTTTCTTAATTTTTCAATTGTAAAATAATCTTCTGGTTTATTCATCACATTTTGATTTACGTAATCTATCAATTTTTCCCAAGTTCCTCGTTCAACATTCTGTTTTACAAATTCATCACTTCTTATTTTTTCCTCAAATTGCTCAAAGAACATTCTGTCTATTTTCATCCCTGTAAGACCAATTTCCTTCTGTTCCATATTAACTAATTTATCGGGATCAAAATTTTCATAACTTTCGGGATATACATATGTTCCATCTTCCTCTTTTTTATTTCCACTTGCACTTCTTGGCAATTCCAATATTTCATCGTAATTATATTTTTCTTCAAAATATTCGCAATTGGCAAAAAAATCAAATAATTTAAATTTATTTTTTTCTGGCTCCTTAACAATTTCTTTAATACCCTCATCAAATAATAGTTCAGTAAAATTATGTTTTCGTGTTCCTCTTCCTTTTATTTGAATAAAATCAGTTGGTGAAAAGATTGGTCGCATTAAGCATATATTCAAAATATCAGTACAATCGTATCCTGTTGTCATCATACCCACAGTAACACAAACTCGTGTTTTGCTTGATTTATACTGTTCGATAAAATTACCCGAACCACTAAGGTTATTGTTAGAAAAATTAATAGAATATTGCTGAGCATCTTGAACTTGGGAAGTAACCTGAATTGCAAAATCAGAATTATATTTATCAGGGTACATTTTATTGGCAAATTCATTTAATATTTGTGTTAATTTCGCAGCATGATTTTGACTTACTGCAAATATTATTGTTTTACCAATCTCTTTTGTAATAGGATCAAGCAATGCATTTTCTAAAAAAGTCCTGCAAAAAAGTCTATTAGTGTCTTCTGAGAAAAATTTCTTTTCAAAATCTCTTTGAAAGAAGGTTTCTTCTTCTTGCTCATTCTCGTTTTGTGTTATTACAGCATATCCTTTATCAGATAATAATTGAGTAGTAACTTCGGTTCTTGCATCCACAACAACCGGATTTATTAAATAACCATCTCGCACTCCATCAATAAGTGAATATCGAAAAGTGGGTTGTCCTGATTCACATCCAAACGTACGATATGTATCAAGTAAAATTCTTCTTTCATACTCACGTGGATCACGAATATTTGAATCGTGTTTTTCAATTTTTTTAAGATAGTCTTTTGGTGTTGCAGTAAGTCCAAGTTTATAACCTATAAAGTATTCAAACACTGCTCTTGAATTACCACCGATTGAACGATGTGCTTCATCAGAAATTACTAAATCAAAATCAGTAGGTGAAAATAATTTTTCAAATTTATTATTGAATAAAAGCGATTGAACAGTTGTAACAACAATTTCAGATTTTCTCCAATCATCACGATTTTCTTTATAAATTGTAGATTTATAATCATTTTTCAAAAGATTAATAAATGCTTTATTTGCCTGATCTTCCAATTCAAGCCTGTCAACTAAAAATAAAACTCTTTTAGCATTTCCAGTTCTTAAAAATAATTTTATGACAGCAGCAGCTATTAGAGTTTTACCTGTACCGGTTGCCATTTCAAATAAGAAACGATTATTGCATTCTTTAACTGCAATTTGAATTGACTTTACAGCACGAATCTGATAATCTCGCAAAAATTTTAATTTGTTTTTGGTAATAAAATCTTTTCTTAAATCTTCATCTTTAAAAGCTGGATTCTCATTGTAGTCAGGTAATTGAGTCTTTGCAATGTAATCTTCAGAAACAAATTCATCAATTAATTTTTGTGGTTCAGGTTTATGAACGGAATAATTCCGGACAGAAGATTGTTCAGGAAATTTTGAAATTACATATGGATTTCCATGTAACAGATCCCAAAAATAATGTAAATTGCCATTTGAAAGAATAACAAATCTGCAATTTTCATTTTTAGCATATTTTCGGGCTTGTTCTTTTCCAACAAGTGGATTTTTGTTTTCGGATTTTGCTTCAAGAACAATTAAAGGATATCCTCTCTCATCAAGTAGAAGAAAATCTATATAACCGTTTTGTGATTTTTCAAAATCTTCTCCAAACTCATCAATCAATTTTTGAGTTATTTTTACATTATTTTCTAAAAGAATATTGGCATTACCATCAGAACTATCGAAAAATCGCCACCCAGCTTCTTCAAGTAACTTGTTGATTTTTATGCGGGCTTTTGCTTCTTTTAGATTCATATAAAAGTAAAACGTTATTTTTAAAATATAAATAATTTAATAGTTTAAATTAAATAATTTATATAGATATTAAAAGTTATTTGTATTTCAAAAGTTTTGTAATTAAAATTTAATAAAGTCATTATCTATTAATGAAAAAGTGTTTTCTTTCTGTCTAAAAGTTGAAAAAAACACCACCATAATTTTGTCCAATAACTAAGGATAAAAATTTTTATAGATATAAAAAATATCTATAAAAAAGTTTGAGACATTCATCAAAAACAAATTTATAGTCAATGAAAATGACTTTTCTTTGACTATAATAATTCATAGTCAAGGGAAATGGATTAACTTTGACTATGGATATTTATAATCAAGGATAATCAGGAGACTTTAACTATAAGAAGTCTTTGAAAAACTCGAAAATTTGATACTTTAATTATTTTATAAAATCTGTAAGCGTATTAGAATTAATGGATTCCCTTTCCCCATTTTTATGGGGACAGGTTGCAAGGGAATGACAACTTTGGTAAAAAGGAAGTTTTTCAAAGTATTCTTATAATAAATTTATTTTATTGCTTACAAATCAGAAAATCAAACCATTTTTTAATGTTTTATTTATGTTAAAAATATAATCTTTCTTTTTTGTAAATTTGTATTTTAAATAACAAATAATTAAGGGATTTATATGCAATTCTTTATTGATACAGCAAATATCAACGAGATAAAAGAGGCAAATGAACTTGGCATTTTAGATGGGGTTACGACTAATCCGTCTTTAGTGGCAAAAGAAGGGAAGGATTTTATTGGGTTATTGAACGAAATTGTAAAGATTGTTGACGGTCCGGTAAGTGCAGAGGTAATTTCAACTGATGTTGATGGAATGGTAAAGGAAGCGGTTGAATTAAGCAAAATTCACAAAAATATTGTTATTAAAATTCCACTGATAAAAGATGGATTAAAAGC
>JAFGID010000147.1 GCA_016929735.1 Ignavibacteriales bacterium
GCTTTTACATTTGAAAGATTTTGGACATTGACACGTTCATCTACAAATACGAAAAAATTTGTTGTTCAGATTAAAGACGCTTTAAAATCAGGTGGAGTTGAAGAAGCAAAGAAGGTTTGCGAAAACACTCGTGGTTCTATTTCTTCTGTTTTTCATGCTGGCCTTTTAAGGGCTGATGAAGGTATAGAAGCTGCCGAAAAAGCTATTATGGCTTACGGCTCAATTGAAATGACTTTCCTTGAAAGAGGATTAATCTGGATATCAACATTTATTGCAATTGCACCTATGCTTGGTTTTACCGGAACAGTTCAAGGTATGATCGAGGCATTCGATGCTATTGCTGAACAAAATCAAATTTCTCCGAGTATCGTTGCAGGTGGTATTGCAAAAGCATTGTTAACTACATTATTCGGTTTAGTTGTAGCAATTATTCTACAGGTATTCTATAATTACTTTGTCTCGAGAATTGATAAATTAATAGGTGACATGGAAGAAAGTTCAATCGAATTGATTGATACTCTTTATGAAATGAAAAAGTAATCCTAAAGAGAGGATAAAAAAAATGGTAAAATTAAAGAAAAGAAATAGAGGTTCAGCAGATATTCCAACCAGTTCGATGGCTGATATAGCTTTCTTACTTCTAATTTTCTTCCTTGTTTCTACAACAATTGATGTTGATACCGGTATAGGATTGGTTTTACCCGAATGGGTTCCGGAAGATGAAAAAGTCGAAGTAAAAATTGGTCCGGATAGGTTAATCACACTGAATATAAATGAATTTGGTGACGTATTATTAAATAATGAAGTCTTTCCTGTACCGAGAATTAAGGATAATTTGATTGAAAGGATTCGAAGTAAAATCGAATTGCCGGCAGAAAAGAAACTTATTGTATCTGTTAAAACTGATCGGAAAACAAATTACAACTTATATATTCAAGCGATTGACCAGGTTAAAGCAGCATATTTCCAAGTAAGGGAAGAGTATGCTTTAAGCAAATGGGGTAAGAAGTTGTATGAGATTAAGGAAAATTCTGAAGAAGAAAAAGAGCTAAGGGATAAAATCCCAATTTCAATTTCAATAGCAGAACCACAAGTAGTAAAATAAGAGGTATAAGAATGGCTTTCGAAAAAAAACGTGCAAAAACAAAACAAGATATTCCTACAGCATCTTTACCTGATATTATTTTTATGTTGCTTCTATTCTTTATGGTTACTACTACGTTGAAGGAATTTAATGTATTGGTAAAATTTACACTACCAGAAGCTGAGGCTATTGAAAAAATTGAGAATAAAAGAATCGTATCATATATTTGGGTAGGTTACGATGAAAGAATTCAGATAGATGATAATATTATTGATTTAAAAGAACTTGGAAATATTATGTATAAGAAAAGAGAAGCTATCCCAAATGTTATTGTTTCGTTCAGAGTAGATAAGAATTCAAAAATGGGTATTGTTACAGATATACAACAGGAATTGAGAAAGGTGCACTGTAGGAGAATTAATTATTCTGCTAAATTTAAGAGTTAAAATAATTAATATTTGCAGGCAGGTTATTTTAACCTGCCTTTTTTTTTGACAAGAGGATTTTATGAACCTAAAGGAAAAAATTACCGCAGATTTGAAAGAAGCAATGAAATCAAAGGACAAACTGCGATTAGAGACAGTCCGTTCAATAAGGGCTTTAATATTGGAATTTGAAAAGTCAGGTGCTAATAAGGAGTTAACAGAAGATGATGAAATTAGGATTCTGCAATCAGCTGTTAAATCAAGGAAAGAATCTTACGAGATGTATCTTAAAGCAGGTCGTGAAGATTTAGCAACTAAAGAAGAAAATGAAATTAAAATTGTTTCGGAATATTTACCTAAACAACTTACAGAAGAGGAAATTTTTCTGGAAGTAAAGCATCTTGCTGAAGAAATCGGTGCGAAAGCAAAATCGGATTTTCCAAAATTAATGCCAGCAGCAATGAAAAGATTAAAAGGAAAAGCTGATGGCAACTTTGTAAGACAAGCCGTTGAAAAATTGTTGGGTTGACATTGAACTATATTGATATAATTATTTTTGCTTTTCTTGTCCTTAGTTTTTTCCTTGGATTCAAAGATGGTATAGTAAGAAAAGCTATTGGTCTGGTTGGATTAATCCTTGCTATAGTTCTTGCAATTGAGTTATCTGGAGTAATCGGTAATTTATTAAGTCCTATCTTTGATGACCAAAATTATATCGCTGAAATTATTAGCGGACTTATTATATTTATTGCTATCATAATCTTAACATCAATTGTTAAAAAAATTATTCAACCTGTTGACCGAGTAAATAAATTATTCAACCAGATATTAGGTGGTCTAGCTGGTCTGGTTCAAGCGGTTATCTATTTGAGCGGATTATTACTTTTTCTGAATATTTTTAATTTTCCTAAAGCTGATGTTAGAAATGATTCATTGCTCTATAACGATGTTTATAATATTATCCCTTCAGGTATAGAATTAATTGTTGGAGAAAATTCAAAGACAGATAAATGGATTAAGGAGTTTATACAACAGAATAATGGTGTTGAACAGGATAGTACTAAACGATAGATGTTATAAATTTATGATAGACGAAAATATATATGAGAAACTCGAATATCTAAAAATTTTAGAATTTATTTCTAAATATTCGGTTACAGAAACCGGAAAATCAAATATATTAAAACTTCGACCTTTAGATAATGTAAACGAAATTAAACTACAAGGTGAATTAGTAAGCGAAGCAAAGGAAATTTTAATTTACGAGGAACATCCCTTAAACTACTTACCTGATTTATTGAATTCTATTGAAAAAGCAAAAATTGAAAATGCAGTTTTAGATAAGCAACAAATTTTATATATTCTTAATCTAGCCGAGAATTCACGTAAAATCTATTCTTTTATTAAAAAGTTTGAATTTGCAAAAAATCTTTCAACACATTTTTTACCATTGTTATTTGTTGACAAAAATTTTGAATTTCAAATCAAGAATATATTCAACGACGCTGGCGAGTTAAAAGATAATGCAAGCAAAGAATTGAAAAGAATACGTGAAGAAATAAAAAGCAAGAATGATACATTGCAAAAGATTGTAAGTAGTCTATTAAAGAATTGGAGCAAATCCTTATTAGTTCAAGAAGAAATTATTACTTTAAGAGATGGTAGAATTGTTCTTCCGGTTAAATCTGAACATAAAAGACACGTCAAGGGATTTATCCATTCAGAGTCTGCAACGGGACAAACTGTATATATTGAACCTGAAGAAACTTTAGATATTAATAATGATATATTATCTCTCCATTTCGAAGAGAAAAGGGAAATTGATAGAATTTTAAAAAATGTAACAAAAAAAATTGGTGAGTATTCAGAACAATTAAAAATTGCATTAAATGCAATATCGCAAATAGATTCAATTTTTTCTCGTGCAAAATATTCAATTGAAATTATTGGTTCTTTTGTAAATATTAACAATGAAAAAAACTTAGAGTTAATAGATGGGAGACATCCTATACTTTTGAAAAAATTTGGTCGTGCTCAGGCAGTACCCTTGAATATCAAATTAGATGATGAGAAAATTATAATTATTACCGGTCCAAATGCCGGAGGTAAAACGGTGGTACTCAAAACTATAGGATTGCTTACTATAATGATTTTAAGTGGCATTCATATTCCAGCACATCCCGATTCAAATATACCAGTATTTTCTGATATGTTTCTTGATATCGGAGATTACCAATCCTTAGAAGATGATTTGAGTACTTTTAGTTCTCATTTGAAGAATATTGGGGAAATTGTAGAGAAATCCAATAAAAACTCATTAGTACTTCTAGATGAGATAGGGACTGGAACTGATCCTACTGAGGGCAGTGCTATTTCTACTGGAATTTTATTGACATTATTAGAAAAAAAAGCTTTAACATTTGCAACAACTCATCATGGTAATTTGAAAATTCTTGCAAATGATATCAAAGGATTCAAAAATGCATCCATGGAATTTGACACAGTGAATTTACAACCAACTTACAATTTCAAATTGGGATTACCCGGTTCAAGTTATGCCTTTGAAATTGCTGAAAGAATCGGATTAAATAAAGAGCTCTTAAAAATTGCAAAGGAATACATTGATACAGATAAGACAAAGCTCGAAAATTTTCTTATTGATATTGAGAAAAAATCAAGAGATTTAAGAGAGACAAATAAGAAATTGGAATTAGAAAATATCAGACTCTCAAGTCTTACAAAATTATATCAAGAAAAAACGGAAGAAATCCAAAGAGAAAAGAAAAAAATAATATTAGAGTTAAAACAAAAATCAGAAGAGTATTTACTTAATATAAGCAAAGAATTTGAGAGGATAGTAAAAGAAATCAGAGAAACTCAGGCAAAAAAAGAAATTATCAAAGAAGCAAAAGATAAAATGGAAGATATTAAAAAGGAAGTTGGTCATCTTATTACCGATGAGGAAACAATAGAGACGAAAAATGAATTTATTGTTGGGGATTATGTTTCAATAAAAGACACAAAGACGTATGGAGAGATAATTTCAATAAATGAAAAAGACGAAACGGCGATTTTAAAATCAGGTATTGTAAAAATAAAAGTGAAACTATCGGATATAATATCAGCTGAAAAAATTAATCAAAGTAATTACGAAAGCAAGAATATCGAAATTAAGCATGTAGAGAATAAAATTGATATCAGAGGGAGACATCCGGAAGAAGTGGAGAATGAGATTATTAAATTTTTAGACGATGCATATATGAGTAATTTAAAAGTAGTTGAGATTATTCATGGTAAGGGTGAAGGTATATTAAAAAAATATGTCCATTCATTATTAAAAGAATATGGAAAAATAAAAAAATACTATTTTGCAGCTGTAGAATTTGGTGGAGAAGGGGTTACCATAGTTGAATTTGATTAAATCGTAAAAATTTTTTATGCTAAATTATTTGTGCTAAATAAAATAAGTTAGTTATATTAAAGTTGATTATTTAATAATTTTTACTTATAATTGCATAAACTAACTTTGAATAATTTCTTTATTTGAAAATATAAGCAAAAATAATCCTAAAAGGAGAGATTAAAATGAAACTAAAAGTTTATTCACTCGTGTTTTCTATAGCTTTATTATTATTTGCCTGCGTTCCAGTAGAAGAAGAAACTCAAGCACCACCTCAAGAAACACCACCACCACCTCCAGAAGTTTATGTTTTTGAAGAAGAGGAAGAACCACCCGTAGTTGAACAACCTGTTTTTCAATATACTGTTCAAGTAGGTGCTTTTACAACTAAAGACAGGGCAGAAAAATTTATTCTTGAGTGTAAAGGAAAAATCAATCAACCTCTACATGTAGTTTTTAAAAATAATGTTAATTTGTATGCTGTTCAACTGAGTCCTTTTTCAGATAGGTCTCAAGCTGATTTAATGGTAAATCAACTTAAGGCTGATCCAAAATTCTATGATACATTTATTATTATGGATAGAATTAAATAATTTAATTAAATTTAATTTTATATAATGTAATTATAATTTAAGAGGTTCTAAATGGCTTTTAGTTTAAATAAGATTATGTTAATTGGAAATCTTGGCCAAGATGCTGAAACAACATTTACAACTAATAATATCTCAGTTACCAAATTTTCTTTAGCAACTACTTACAGCTATAAAAATAAAGATGGCGAATGGACCAATGAAACTACTTGGCATAATATCACTGCATACAGCTTATCAGATTTTTATAAAGAGGCATTGAAAAAAGGTAAGAAATTTTATGTGGAAGGTCGCTTATCTAAAAGAGATTATACTGATAAAGATAATGTGAAAAGATATTATACGGATGTTATAGCTCAAACAATTATTCCATTGGACAGTTCAGGTGGAGGGAGTAATTATCAACCAGAATTATTGAACAAAGAAACTCCACCAGAAGAATCTGCTAAGAATGATGATCTTCCATTTTAACTGAATTGTTAAATAAGTAAAGGTGTATTTTTTTTGGATTCTGATGTGTTTTATCAGCTGATAATTTTATTGACACTATTAATTTTATCGGCTATCTTTTCAGGTGCAGAAGTAGCTTTGTTTTCAATTGATAGTGATAAGAAGTTAACTAACAATTTAAAAGCAAAAAATAAATTATTAGAAAGATATATTGTAAGTTTGTTACAAGAACCAAAAAGATTGCTTGTGACAATACTTATTTCCAATACCATTGTTAATGTGTCTGCTTCAATGGTAGGTGTTATATTAGCCATTAAAATATCAAATATTTTTAATTGGTCGCTTCCAATAGTTCTTACTATCCAAATTATTTTACTTACAATATTAATTCTAATTATTAGCGAAATTACTCCAAAAATTCTTGCTACTAGGCGACCTGTATTATTTGCAAAAATCGTAAGTTTTCCTCTTTATTGGATAAGTGTTTTTATTTATCCCGTTTCAAAACTTATTACTGATCTGATTAAATCGCTCATATCAAAAATAAAAGTTAATAGAAATCGTTTTGTACTAAATTCTACTGAAATAACTGACCTTGCAGACATCAGCGCAGAAAAAGGTACGATTGAGGAAGAAGAACAAGAATTGATTTATGGAATTGTAGAATTTAAAAAAATCACAGTTCGCGAAGCAATGACACCTCGGGTTGATATTATTGCTGTTCCGATTAATATTAATCACGCTGATTTAATAAAAGTAATTAATGAGTCAGGTCATAGTAGAATACCCCTTTTTGAAAATAACTTGGACAATATAATCGGAATTGTTTATGCAAAAGATATATTAAAGTATCTCAACGGTGAATCTGGGTTATCTGATTTTTCACTCACAAAAATTGCACGCGAGGCATATTTTGTGCCTGAAACTAAATTAATCAGTTCTTTGATGCAGGAGTTTCAATCTAAGAATATTCATATTGGAATTGTTGTGGATGAATATGGAGGAACAGCAGGACTTATTTCGCTTGAAGACATTTTAGAAGAAATAGTGGGCGAGATACGTGATGAATATGATAAGGAAGAAAATGAAATTACAAGAATAAACGAAAACTCTTATTTGGTTCTTGGTAAAGTACCCATTGAGGAAATAAATGATTTGTTGCAAACAAATTTTGATTCTGAGAAGGACGATTACGATACACTAGGTGGATTTATTTACAATTTTGCTGGACAAATCCCAGAAGAAAACTTTTCCTTTGAATACAATAATCATAAATTCACAGTAAAAGAAATTATTGATAAAAGAATCAATCTTGTTCTTATTGAAAAGATTCCAGTTCAGGAAAAAGGTGAATGAAGCTAGGATGTTTTTTTAAAAGCATTTTTTTAGTTATTACGATTATTGGTATTGCATATTATGTTATTGATAAGTACGGTCAGGAAATACTTGATTATGGTGTTGATAAAATTTACAAAGAACAAATGGATAGACTGATTTCTAATATTGAAAAAGTTGAAGAAAGTGTTTACAAAGATAGAGTTAAACTCTTTGTCTTTGATTTAATTTCCAAAGCTGAGAAAGGTGATTACAATATAGTAATAGATCAAAATTTAAGTATACTTGCAAAAATTGAGGAAGCAATAAGGGATAATATTATTGAAGAAGAAGAATTTCTAAAAATCAATGAAGAATATATAAAAAATGAAAGACACAAAGAAAACTAATATTAAAGTTGGCATAACTCTTTTTGTAGCTATTATTGTCATTATACTAATTTTAATTTGGGCAAAAAATATTTCATTCTCGGCTAAGAAAGAATTATCTATCAGATTCAATTCAGTTTCAGGACTCGAAATGGGTGATCCCGTAATGCTTAATGGAGTCAGAAAAGGTTATGTTAGTGAGATTAAAGTTGACAGAAATAATGTTATTGTTAAAAGTGTTTTAGATAAAGATGTTGTAATAACTGATGATGCTCTGTTTAGTTTAATGATGCTTGATTTAATGGGTGGAAAGAAAATAGAAATTAACCCGGGGGATGGAAAAGAAATAACTGATTTTTCAATAATTCAAAATGGTGAATTTGTCGGAGATATTTCAACTGCAATGGCGATGTTAAGTTCTGTTCAGTATGATTTAGTCGATTTTATTAAAGAGGCAAAAATAGCGCTAATTGCAATGAATGATTTGCTTGGTGATGAAGCATTTATTAAACAGTTAAAAAATTCAATTTCTGATTTAAGTCTAGCAATGAGAAAAGTGAATATAATAATGGATGAAAACCGGCAAGATTTAAATAACATGCTAAGTACGGGTGTAGAACTTGCTGATAATCTAAATAAATTGATAATTAATAATAAAGAAAATATTTACGCTACGTTGGAAAATGCAAATGTTCTATTAAAAAACACTAATGAACTAGTAATCAAAGTTGAAGAATTTCTTGTTGAAACCAAAGAGCAATCAAACAATATTGGAAAATTTTTATATGATAAGCAATTATATAATGATCTTAAAATATCGTTGGAAAAGTTAAAAGAATTGAGTAATATACTAATAGAACAATTAAATGCTGAAGGAATTCGTGTTGATGCTGACGTCTTCTAAAAAATCAATTTTTAATAAATAAATGTTTTAATATGATATACGGCATCGGAATAGATATTATAGAAATTGAAAGAATTAAACAAAGTATAGAACAATACGGCGATAGATTTTTAAACAAAATATTTACAAAAGTTGAAATAGAATATAGCAAAAATAAAAGCAATATGTATCAACACTTGGCGGCGCGTTTTGCAGCGAAAGAGGCAATTGCTAAAGCAATATCTACAGGACTTAATAAAAGTTTCAGTTGGCAGGAAGTTGAAATTTATAATGAACCCTCCGGTCTACCACAAGTTAAATTACTAGGCAAATTAAAAGAAATTGTTGGTTATGAAAAAGAACTTAAAATAACAATGAGTCATTCTGATCATTATGTGTGCTGTTTTGCAATTTTATTTTCGAATATTCCTACATAGTTTTGTATTAAATTTTAAAATAGATTTTATTGTTAACAAAAAATATATTATTTTTGCATAAATAAAATTAACTTTAATTTAAGGAGGTTAATTCGAACGTAATAATAAAATCAATTGTGCATTAAATGCTAAAGTCCTACTATTGAATCAGAGTTATGAACCACTCTACATCTGTAATGTTAAAAGAGCATTAGCTTTACTCTTTACAGGCAAAGCTGAAATTGTCAGTAAAAACGAAAGAAGAGTAATTCATTCAATTTCTATGCAATTCTCATGGCCTAATGTCATTCGTCTGAATAATTTTATTAAAATTCCATATAAAAGAATTATACTCTCAAGAAAAAATATCCTTAAGCGAGATGGGCACAAATGTGTTTATTGTGGAAGGGGAGATTTACAACTTACCTTGGATCATATAATTCCAAGATCAAGAGGTGGGGGCGATACCTGGGAAAATCTTGTTGCTGCTTGTTTGAAATGTAACAATAAAAAAGGAGACAGAACACCGCAAGAAGCTAATATGAGATTAAAAGTAATTCCTTATCGTCCGAACCATATTATGTTTATAATGAAAACTGTAAACAGACTTGATGAATCTTGGAAACCTTTTCTTTTCCAGTATTAAAATTATAAAGTATTTTACAAACTATTTATGTGATAATGATGAAAAAATTATTATTTGCTTTAATTATTTTTAATTTATGTATTGTTGCTCAGGATTTTAAATCACAATCAAATCCAAAAATTTATATTACTTTTCTTTGGCATATGCATCAACCTATTTACTATCCTTATGAATCAGTTGTTGAGACAGATCAAAACAACAGATATAGTTTCTCCGTGATTGATGTTCATAATCAAAGAACAGGACCATATACAAGTTGGCCGAAAAGTGCGGTTGAAAAGGGTATTACAGCAGGCTTTTCACATTTCGGTTCGCAGGTTAGTTTTTCAGGTTCATTAATAGAAAATCTAAATGTTCTTGAATCCAATGGAATTATAAATTTTCAAAATTGGAAAAGTTATTGGAATACTATTAAAACACAAAATACTTCGTTAGGTAATCCTCGGCTTGATATGGTTGCTTTTGGGTATTTTCATCCACTAATGGGATTAACAGATTCAACTGATATTGTAAAGCAAATCCAAAAACACAAGAATGTTTTTAGTAGTAATTTCTCGGGGAATTATTCGAAAGGAGTCTTCCCTCCTGAAAATGCTTTTGCACCTGATATGATTCCTGCTCTTGTAGCCGAAGGAATTGAGTGGGTAATAATTGATAATATCCATTTTGAACGTGCATGTTTGAATTATCCGTATAATACTGGGGGAAGTGTTATCGAACCAAATTTTGCAGATCAAGTCAACAGCAATCCAAATGATTGGTTACAGCTCAATGGATTATGGGCTCCAACACAAGTTTCTGCTCAATGGTCAAGGCAACCGCATTATATTGAGTATGTTAATCCAAAAACTGGTGAGGTTAGTAGAATAATTGGTATTCCCGGTGACAGATATCTTGGTAATGAAGATGGTCGAGGAGGTTTTGGTGCGTTAAATTACGAATATGTTATGAGTCAATTAGAATCCTATAATACCGATCCTGACCACCCAATTTTAATTGTTTTACCACATGATGGTGACAATCATGGTGGTGGTAGTGAAAGTTATTATGGAACTAACTTTCAAAATTTTGTTGATTGGTTGTTGAGCAATCCAAGTAGATTTGAATGCACAACAATTCAAGATTATCTCGAAATGTTTCCACCAAACCCGAATGATGTCGTTCATGTCGAAAATGGATCCTGGGTTGGTGCTGATGCGGGCGACCCCGAATTTAAAAAGTGGCTTGGAGATTCGAATCAATCAGGTTACAGTTATGACAGAAATAGTTGGGCTGTTGTTACCGCAGGAAAGAATTGGGTCGAAACAGCCGAAAAACAATCATCATCAAATAGTAATACTATAGAAGCATGGAAATATTATTTGGTTGCCCAAACAAGTTGTTATTGGTATTGGGACGGAACTGAAATTTGGGATTCAAATCCTACAAGAGCGATAAACCAATCGATTAACTATGCTCAATTAGTTGTAAATTCTAGTTCTGATAATATACCTCCTTCCATTTTCCGACCACAAAGAGAACCATATAATCCCGGTGGGACTGAATGGGGCACTACAATGACAAATGATTTAACGATATGGACATTGGTTTATGATTTATGTGGTTTGGATTATGTCAGGTTGAAATATAGAGTTGATTTAGACGGGGTAAATTCTACTAATTCAACGGACAATGATACTTATGATGGTGGTGCTGAGGTAGGTAACTGGATTTCTATTGATATGGATTCTACCACATGGAACTCACAGACAGACCCTTTACCAACTCATAAAGCAAAAATGTTTTATGCACAAATTAATGATTCAAATAACATTCTAATTGATTATTATGTTGAAGCCAGAGATAAGAAAGGAAATATTGCGAAATCTATAATCCAGCACGTATGGATTGGTGCAAATATGGGTGGAGCAGGTGGAAATGAAGGTGTTTATTGGATTCCGATGCAACCGACAATAAATGATACAATCATAATATATATATCTAATGCTATTCAAGGTGCTAAGTTGCATTGGGGCGTAAATAACGAAGGTAGCAACTGGACTACTCCTAATTCGGTATATTGGCCACCAAGTTCCGTGTTATTCAACGGAACTGGTCCTGCAGTTGAAACTCCTTTTGTTGGGCCGGATTTAGAAAACCAATTATCCTTAAAAATTGGACCTTTTAATAAACCTGAACAAAATATCGAAAGAGTTGCTTTTGTAATTCACTATAATGATGATACTTGGGACAATAATAATGGACAAGATTATCATATAAGTTTTGGAGACACAACTGCATCAGGATTTGTAATGGACGGAAATTTAGATGGAGCGGCAGCTAACGTTGCCAACAATAATGGGTCTGACCTTTTTGTTGCATGGCAAAATCCTTTGCTTTATGTTGCTACTCAGTCTGCTCAATCGCAAGGACATGATATGTTTATTTTAGTTTCTGATGGAGTGGATACATTATTAGTTGATGCACCATGGGCTAAAAGTGGACAAACATCTAAATGGGATTATTATTTGGCAAATGAGAGCACAAATGGTTGGTGTGGCTGGTTTGATAGTAATGAGAGCCAACCAACTACTTTCTTGCAATCTGCAGCGGATTCTTATCTAGAAGGAACAATGAATATATCTCAATTGTTTGGATACAATCCAGTAAAAATTTATTTGGCAGTTGGGAAATTTCAAACACATGATGGAGGAAATCTTATAATTCAAGTTCCTGTTTCCAAGGATGGAAATTCTAATATCAATTTCAGTGAATTTTATGAATATAATTTTACTCAGACAGATTTTAAAAACGAAGCGAAAATAAATCCCGAAGAATTTTCTTTACTTCAGAATTATCCTAATCCCTTTAATCCAGTTACAATTATAAGTTATGTAATATCTGAAAGAACTTTTGTCGAAATTAAAGTTTTTGATGTATTAGGTAGAGAAATAAAAACGCTTGTTAATGAATTTAAGGATGCCGGAATATACAAGATTGAGTTTAACTCATCTAGTTTAAGTACAGGGGTATATTTCTACAAAATAATTGCTGAAAAATTTAGCCAAACAAAGAAGATGATAATTCTAAAATAGGAAATATTTTTCAATAAAAAAGCCAGATTAATCTCTGGCTTTTTTATTGATTATAATTTATTAAATATCAAACTTAATTCCTTGTGCCAATGGCAATTTAGAACCGTAATTTATTGTATTGGTTTGTCTTCTCATATATGCTTTCCAAGCGTCCGAACCGGATTCACGGCCACCACCAGTTTCTTTTTCGCCACCAAAAGCACCTCCAATTTCTGCGCCTGATGTACCTATGTTGACATTTGCAATGCCGCAATCTGAACCGTTCGCAGACAAAAATTCTTCTGCTTCTTGGAGATTATCCGTAAATATTGATGATGATAATCCCTGAACTACATCGTTGTGTATTTCAATTGCTTTGGTAACATTACCAGTATATTTAATCAAATATAATATTGGAGCGAATGTTTCTTCTTGGACTATCTCATAATGATTTTCAGCTTCTACAATCGCAGGTTTGACATAACATCCCGATTTATATTCTTCACCTTCCAATACTTCGCCACCGTAAATGACTTTTCCACCTGCTTCTTTAACTTTTTGTAAAGCATCAACAAAAGATTTCACAGCTGCTTTGTCAATCAGCGGTCCCATATGATTATTTTCATCAAGGGGGTTTCCTATTTTTACAGTTTGATATGCTTTTAGTAATGATTCCTTTACTTTATCATAAACTTCTGCATGAATAATTAAACGTCTGGTAGTAGTGCATCTTTGTCCTGCAGTCCCGACAGCACCAAAAACTACTGCAGGTATTGCCATTTGCAAATTTGCATTCGGAGTTATGATAATAGCATTGTTACCACCAAGCTCAAGTATTGTTTTACCAAATCTTTTAGCAATAACTTCATTTGCATGACGACCAACTACGGTAGAGCCAGTAATAGAAACAAGAGGTATTCTATTATCGGTTAAAAACTTCTCTCCAATTGTCGAACCTCTTCCTATTACCAATGAGAATAATCCCTCCGGTAGTTCATTCGCTCTAATTACGTTTGCTAAAATATTTTGAACAGCAATAGCAGTTAATGGGGTCTTTGAAGATGGTTTCCATAGATTTGAATCTCCACAAACAGTAGCTATCATTGCATTCCATGACCATACTGCGACTGGAAAATTGAAAGCGGAAATAATTCCTACAATTCCCAGCGGATGATATTGATCATACATTCTGTGTTTATCCCTTTCAGAGTGCATTGTAAAACCATATAATTGGCGAGATAATCCAACCGCAAAATCACAAATGTCAATCATCTCCTGAACTTCGCCAAGACCTTCTTGTAAAGATTTACCCATCTCGTAAGATACTAGCGTACCAAGTGGCTTTTTAAATTTTCTTAATTCTTCGCCGACTAAACGTACAATCTCACCTCGTTTTGGTGCAGGAATCGTTCTCCAGTATTTGTATGCTTCATCAGCTTTTTCTACTACTTTATCAAAATCTGCGGTGGATGACTGATATACAACTGCAATCTGCTTTCCATCAACAGGGGATACTACTTTTAATTCACCTTGGTCTGTTGTGTCGAACCATTTTAGTCCAGTTGAAGCACCGTAGTTTTTTTCTTTAATTCCCAATTCTTTTAAGAAATCCATAAACTCTCCTATGATTACTTTTATTTTAAATATTATTTTCTATTAGTAAGTTTTTAAAATGCAAAATGAAATATAAATTTTAAATTAACACATTAATATAATACTTTGTTGGATTTAAAAAATCTCTTTGAAAATTAAATATTTGTTGCATTATTGTAAATACTATTTTAATTTATAATCAAAATAAATAAAATTAGAATTAAAGGTATAATTGAAGATTTTAAAGGTATCAAGAATATTAATTGGATTCTTATTGTTACTTGCGCTCTTTAAATTACCTATGGGTTATTATCATTTCTTAAGGGCGGCTGTAATTATTATTTCGGTTTTAAATATATTTGTTGGTCTAAAATATATGGAAAAATTTTACCTTATATTTTTTATTTCAGCAATTATTCTTTTCAATCCGATTATTCCATTTAAATTCAGTTCTGGCTTATGGAATGTTATTGATGTTATATACGGTGTGATTTTTATTATTAGTGGATTGACAATGAGAAGTGCTTAAAAAGAAGTTCTACTAAAAGCCAAAATCAGGTAAAATATAGTTAAAGAATTGATGCCTTTACTATAAAAAATTAGATTTTTCGTCGCTGAGCTCCTTAAAATGATACTTATAAGACAACCACTTTTATTTATATATTAAATCATTTTTCTTTCTTTTTCTTTTTCAAAAATATCTTTTGTTTTCTCTATATATCCTTCTCGGCCAAGAAGGGCATAGGTAGCAATTTTACCCGCTTCAACTCCTGGTTGATTGAATGCGTCAATGTTGTATAATTCTCCTGCAAATGCTGTTTGTATTTCGTAAAGCATAATGAATTGTCCGATTGTATATTCATTAATTTTTGGAAATATTATTTTGCAACAAGGTCGTCCTTTAGATGAAATGGCGTATTCGGTTGCTTTCATTTCTGCATTGAATAATTCAGATAGTTTATGTCCTGATAAATAATCGAATGATGAATATTTACCTTTGAACTTTGGAAGAGATCTGTCCTTTCTGAATTTTTCAACGGTAAGAAAAGAAAACACTTTATCATTTGGTCCTTCCGTGTAAAGTTGAACTTGTGAATGTTGGTCTGTTACCCCGAGTGCTTTTACAGGCGTTTGTCCTGCATTAATTTGCTCGCCGTTTTTATTTTTATTTTTTCCTAAACTCTCAGCCCAGAGTTGTCTATACCAGTCAGCCCAATAGTAAAGAGAATTAGCATAACTAAGCATAACAGAAATATTTTTTTTCTTTTTTGTATCCAGTAGATAATGAAAGGTTGCATTCAAATATGCTGGGTTCTCAATGAGATTATCAGTATTGCATACACTCAACATATGTTCAGCCCCTTTCAATAAATTTTTAATTTTTATTCCAGCAAATCCTGATGTTAATAATCCTACGCTTGAAAGGACGGAAAACCTTCCACCAATATTAGAGGGAATCATAAAAGAATTTATTTTATAATCATTGACAACCCTTCTTAAATCGCCATTATTTTTATCTGTAGTAATAACGAGATTACGAATAAATTTATTTTTCAATTTCCTTTTCAATATATCTATTATAACTAAAAATTGTGCAGCAGTCTCTGCAGTAGAACCAGATTTTGAAATTACATTAAATAATGTTTTTTTAATATCAATAGTATCTAAAAAATTACATACATATTCAGGATCAATATTATCAAGGATAAAAATTCTAGGTCCTCTTCTAATTCTTCTCGGAAGTAGATTGTAAAATGAGTGTTTTAATGAATTGATTAAAGCAATATTTCCTAAAGCAGAGCCACCTATACCTAGGACGACAAAATTTTCAAATTTATCTTTATTCTTTTTAACATATTTGTCAACTTGTTCAACTAATATTTTATTAAATGGAAGTTCATAAAATCCAACTTTTCCGCTTTCTCTATCTTCCAATAAATTTTGATGATATGTTTTTGCTAGTTCTAAATAATTATTAATCTCATTCATCGAAATACCATGTTTCCCAATATTTTCAGCTAACAAATTAGTATAATCATATTTTATTTGTAAACTTTTCATTTATCGCTCCTTAGTTGATTTTTTGCAAAAATTTATTTCAAATTTAATAATTTTTATCTTAATTTAGTATTAAGTTTTAATATTTTTTTTAATTAAATGTTTAAATTATCATGCAAGTAGTTCAAGAATTCAAGAAATTTATCATGCGAGGAAATGTGATAGATTTAGCTGTAGCTATCATTATTGGTGCAGCTTTCGGGAAGATAGTTACTTCGTTAGTAAATGATATCATATTGCCTCCAGTCGGATTATTAGTGGGTGGAGTTAATTTTTCAAGTTTAAGTATTACTATCCAAGCCCCGGTCATTGATACTGCTGGACAAATTATAAAAGAAGGCATATCAATTAATTATGGAAACTTTCTTCAGACAATATTTGATTTTTTAATTATTGCTGCTGCAATATTTTTCTTCATTAAAACCTTTAATAAATTAAATAAAAAAGAAGAACCAAAACCTGCACCCAAAGAAATCCCCGCAGATATTCAATTGTTAAAAGAAATCAGAGATTTGCTTAAGAAATAATATATGAAGATACAATTGTTCATAACAGGCGGAACGTTCGATAAAGAGTATGATGAATTAACGGGTAAATTATTTTTCAAAGATTCACATTTAAAAGAGATGCTTCAAATTGCCCGTAACAAAGTTGAACTAGATATAAAAACTTTAATGATGATGGATTCACTTGATATGACTGATGATGATAGGAAAATAATTGCTTTGAATTGTAAAAAATCCGAACATACAAAAATATTAATAACACACGGAACTGATACAATGGTTGATACTGCAAAGGTAATTGCAAAGCTTGTAAAAGACAAAACAATTGTAATAACGGGTGCTATGATACCGTATACATTTGGAAGTTCGGATGGATTATTCAATTTGGGTGCATCTATTGTGGCTGTACAGACTTTACCTATTGGTGTTTATATTTGTATGAATGGAAGAATATTTAATTATAACAAAGTTAGGAAAAATAAAAAAATTGGAATATTTGAAGAAATTGAAAAATAAAGTTAATAGGAAATTCTGTAGATGCCAAAAAAATATTTAATTCTGTCAATTCTATGTATGTTAGCAATTCCTATAGTCTCTGATTTTAGCGTAAGTCTAAACAATCCTTATTTATGGATGATTGGGATAATATTTTTTCTAACCGGGGTAGTATTTATTGTTAAGGGACGTAATTTACTAATTATATATGGGGAAATGGAAAAGAATAATTTTTCTAATACATCTTCTGTTGTATCAAGAAATTTATATTCGATAATCAGACATCCTCAATATTTCGGTATCATATTAATCTTAATAGGTATAATTTGCTTTTATCAGAACTTAATTGGTTTTGGTTTCTTTATTATAGGTATATTGCTTCTTTATATCCAATCCATAAAAGAAGAAAAATTTTGTAATTCTATATTTGCTGATGAGTATGAAAAATATTGTAAAATTGTCCCAAGATTCAATCTTTTTTCTGGCATACTCAAAAAAAATAAACTTTAAAAATTTTAAATGGTTATCAAAATATTTTAATTTTGCAATATTTATTTATCTCGAAAACAAAAAAATAAAATAAAATGAAACTTAAATATTCAACATTTAAAAAGTTAATGCTTATGATTCTGTTTTCACTTTACACAAATATATGGGGAGATGATATTACTTTAAGTGAGTTAAAACTGAGAGAACCCCTCGATAAGAAAATCAGGATAAAAGAAGATAAACATCTTGATTCATTATTCTCTCAAAAAAAACTTGGGTCATTTGTCCAAAACAATGTAACATACTTCAGACTGTTTGCTCCAAATGCGATAAAAGTTGTTTTAGTCACATTGAGCAAGCCTACTGATTTAAATTTAAATTATTACGAAATGAAGCGAGATGAAGAGGGTGTATGGGAAGCAGTGCTGGAAGGTGAAAGATATGGCCTTTTTTATGGATATAAAGTTTATAGTGCAGGTAATGGACATGAACCTTTACCAATATGCATTGATCCGTATTCAAAAGCAGTTGCTTCTTTTACGACATTTCTAAATCCACGAATGAGCATAGTTTATAAGGATAATTACGATTGGGAGGATGATACTTGGATTAAGAGAGATTGGTTAGATCATATAATATATGAAATGCACATAAAAGATATTACAGCCCATCCGAGTTCAGGTGCTAATTCACTTGGAACTTACAAAGGTCTAATTGAAAAAGATATATGCGGTGGAATAAATTATATAAAATCACTTGGTGTTAATACGGTTGAGTTGCTTCCTGCACAAGAATTTGGATATTACGAAATTCCATATCTTGATTCTTTAAATGGATTTTTCAACACTTGGAATCCTTATGAAAGAAATCATTGGGGTTATATGACTGCTGCATTTTTTGCACCTACTGCATATTATTGCTATCCGAGAGGTTCAATTAAAGATAGTGTATGGATAGGAACTTCAGGTGAACAAGTTAAGCAATTCAAGGATATGGTTAAAGCTTTTCACAAAGAAGGCATCGCTGTAATCATGGATGTAGTTTATAACCATTTATCTCAATATGAAGTTGGCAATTTAAAACAAATTGATAAGGAATATTATTTTAGAATAGATGAAGAAGGAAATTTAATTGCTCAGAGTGGATGTGGCAATGACTTAAAAACTGAAAGACCGATGTTGAGACGATTAATTGTGGAATCAATTTTATACTGGATGACTGAATATCATATTGATGGTTTTCGATTTGATTTAGGAAAATTAATTGATTGGGAAACGGTTGAAGAAATAATTAGAGAAGCAAAGTTAATTAATCCTGATGTAATAATCGTGTGTGAACCATGGGGTGGGGGTTATGATCCGACAGGGTTTTCAGAGCGTGGATGGAGTGCATGGAATGACCAAATTCGTAATGGAATTAAAGGTGAAAATCCTAGAAATGGGCATGGATGGCTCTTTGGAAAGTGGTATGGTAACAATAATATTGAAAGAATTAAAAGTTACATTCGTGGAACACTTACTAAAGATGAACACGGATTATTCCTTGATGCTGCTCACTCAGTTAATTATTTGGAATCTCATGACGGATATACGTTTGGTGATTTTATTAGGATTGGAATAGGTGAAGTAAAAGAAAATGATAAAATTAGTAATATTAACGAACATATAAAATTATCACCTAATCAGTTAAAACTAAATAAGTTAGGAGCATTATTTTTATTTGTATCTAAAGGAATTACAATGATTAATTCAGGGCAGGAATTTGCCCGTTCTAAAGTAATTGCTGACGACCCAAGAGTTAATGATCCGAATAAATTAAAAATTGACCATAATTCTTATGATAAGGATAATGAAACTAATTATATAAATTTTACTCATGCTGAAATTAATTCTAATCTTTTGGAATATTATAAAGGATTAATAAATTTAAGAAAGACATACGATGCCTTTCGACATTGTAATTACGAGGATGTTAATTTTTTTGATCTCGATGAGGAATTTGGGCTAGCATTTTCGATTATTTATAAAGGGAACTCCTTTATAGTAATTATGAATGCTGAACAGGATAAGGATTTAAATTTCAAATTACCTGAAGGCGATTGGTCAGTATTGGTTGATAATAATTTCTCAGGTATATTAGAATTACGAGAAGTTAATTCAGAAATCTCCATCCCTGCTATTAGTGGGGTTGTTTTAAAAAGAAAATAAATATTATTGGAGGATTAAATGAAAAAATATTTTTTATTAATACTACTTTTATCGCTTAATACCAATGCTCAGAGAAGCCAGTATAAATATTTTGATCAGACAAAGAGTATAAGTGGTGTGACAAAATTGAGCAGCACAAATTTAAACTATACTGGTAATGCTTTAGAAATATTAAAATGGACTGATAACTCTGGTCAAAATACTCTTATCTTATCAATAACCAAAGAAATTACAAAAAGAGATAGTTATGGAGAAGAATATTTTGAAAAGGAATTATATATTTATCATTACATAAAAGAATCAAATGGGAAAACAAAATTATCACGAAAAATTACAGATAACATCAGAGACTGTCCATTTGATATAACTTTAGAATTTATTAAGAATTCTCTTACAATTACCGACCTTGATAAAAATGGTTATAGTGAAATATGTGTTCTGTATAAATTGTGTTGCAGGAGTGATGTGTCACCTTCAGATATGAAATTAATGATGTTGGAAAAAGGAAATAAATATGCTCTTCGTGGTACTATGCTAGTAGATATCATTCCTCAACCTGAACTTCAAGAGTATATAGATGAATACGGATGGGGAAAGTATAAAGTTGACCCCGCGTTCAATAGTGCAAATAGTAAGTTATTAAAATTTGCAAAGCAGCAATGGGAAAAGTTTAAATACGAGTCTTTTGAATAATAATTGATTCTTGTTTGAGAAAATTGCAATATGAAGTATAAAGTTTTACAACCACATCAATTTAACAAAGATATACCTTTGAAAATTAAAAAAGGTGATATTATATTTGTTGGTGAGAAATATTCAGGTAATGATAATTGGAAGGATTGGATAAAATGTACAAATCAGGAAAATGTGAGTGGGTGGGTTCCAGTGCATATACTAAAGATTAAAAATAGTTTAGCAACCGTTTTAAAAGATTATGACGATATCGAATTGAATGTAAATAAAGATGAGATAGTAGTTGGCGAAGAGATAGTGAATGGATGGTTGCGATGTAAAAAAATAAATGAGAATAAAGTTGGGTGGATACCACTCGAGAATTTAAAAGAAATAAATTAATCAAGAAACCAAACTGGAGAAAATTAATGGTAGAAGCGTTGAAATCCGAAAGGATTAAGATTGGCAGCAGAACTTTTTTCTTTGATTTACTAGAAGCAAAGGATGGTTCGAAATATGTAAAGATTTCAGAAAGCCGCAGAGATGAAAAAGAAGACAAATTTAAAAGACAGTCAATTATGGTTTTTAGTGAAGGATTTGAAGATTTTAAGAATGCATTTGATAAGATTACTCAGTAATATCTAAATAACTCTTTGAAAAAATGAACCTAAATAGAGTAGGAAAATTAAACAATTGCGAAATCAAAAAAAGCCCGATTGTCTATTGGCTAAGCAGAGAACACCGAGTAGATTATAATTGGGCTATTCTATTTGGTTTAGAACTAGCAAAGTCCTTAAACACAATTTTGATTATTGTTTTTAATTTAGTACCATCTTTTTTAAATGCAACTTTACGACAATATTCTTTTATGCTTAAAGGGTTGAAAGAGGTTCATTCAGAACTTTCTAATTTAAATATTCCATTCTTTATTACCACCGGGCAACCGGAAAATAATGTTACGCATTTTTTATCGGATGTAAAAGCAGGTGCTTTGCTAACGGATTTCGACCCTTTAAAAATCAAAATGCAATGGAAAAATAATATTTTAAAAGTTCTTAAAATTCCTTTTTATGAAGTTGATTCGCATAATATTGTTCCTTGTTGGCTCGCATCAAACAAACAGGAATTCGGTGCATATACTATTCGGCCAAAAATAAAAAAAATACTTGACGAATATTTAGATGATTTTCCAAAGCTTAAAAAGCAGAATACATCTATTGATTTACCTGAATTTGCTCTTGAAAAATTATTTAATAAAATAGAAGTTGATAATGATGTAAAAGAAATTGATTGGTTAAAGCCGGGTGCTGACAAGGCAAAAAAAGTCTTAAGAAGATTTATAAAAGAAAAATTGGATAAATATCAAAGTGATAGAAATGATCCCAACAAAGATGCAATTTCGAATTTGTCTCCATACTTGCATTTTGGTCAAATATCTTCGCAGTATATTGCAAAAGAAATTTTGAAATCAGATACTTCTTCAGAAGCAAAGGAATCTTTTCTTGAAGAGTTAATTGTAAGAAAAGAATTGTCAGACAATTTTTGTTATTACAACAGAAATTATGATAACTTTGATGGTTTTCCTCAATGGGCTAAAAATACTTTACAAGAACATTTAAAAGATAAACGGGAATTTGAATATTCACTTAAGGAATTTGAAAAGGCAAAAACGCATGATGAATTATGGAATTCAGCTCAGAATGAAATGGTGCTGACTGGTAAGATGCATGGCTATATGAGAATGTATTGGGCTAAAAAAATATTAGAATGGAGTGCTTCACCTCAAGAAGCTATGAACATCGCAATTTATTTAAATGACAAATATCAACTCGATGGCAGAGACCCAAATGGATATGCTGGAATTGCATGGTCAATCGGGGGGATGCACGACAGAGCATGGAGTGAGAGAAATATATTTGGTAAAGTCAGATATATGAATTACAATGGATGTAAACGAAAGTTTGATGTAGAAGAGTATAGTGATAAATGGAGTGATAATTATTCTAAAACATAATAATAAATTGTTAGTTATAAAATATTTTTGTAATTTTGCATAAAAATTATTTAGTCAGATGGAAAATATCATAATAACACTACCAAAAAGAAGATTAAAATTGAAAGCGAAAAATATTACTGAAGCAATTTCAAAACTAAAAGAACTAAATAAAGATAATTTATCTAAGAATCTAAGGATAGTCGAGAAATACTTTGGTATGTTCAAACCATCAAAAAAAATAAATAAAACAGATTGGTATGAACAATAAAAATGAATGTTTTGTAGATACTTCGGTTTTGCTCGAGCATATAAAAGGGAAAAGAATTGATTTTTTAAGTGATTTGATTTCTAATTTTGAATGTTGTATAAATCATATTGTTTATAGTGAATTTATTTATCACTTTATAGCAATTGCTACAGATAAAGCCCCTCTAACAATTAAAGAATATAAAAAAATTAATAATGTCCTTTCAAAAAACAAACCTATTGAATTTTTGGATTTATTTTCAAAGTTAGATATGAACGAAGAAATCATTAAGTATAGTTATAATCTTATGCTTAAGGCGAATCTTCTACCCAACGATGCACTTATAATCTCTACATGTAAAATTCACAAGATTGAATACTTAGCCTCTTTTGATTCTGACCTAATCACTGCCAATAGTAATGAATCAATTAATATTATTAGTTGAACAAAAATTACTTTATGTTAATAAATATAATACTAGAAAAATTACATTCCTTTAAAAACACAAAAAATATTGAAGGAATGGCTCGATTTGGGATGTCGAGCGAAAACCGACTTGGAATTTCTATTTATACTTTACGCGAGATTGCTAAAGAAATTCCAAAATCAAATAAACTTGCAAAAGAATTATGGAAAACAGGAATCGCAGAAGCAAGAATATTGGCTTCAATGGTTGATAAACCCGAAAAAGTAACAAATGCTCAGATGGAAAAATGGGTAAAAGATTTCAACTCGTGGGATGTGTGTGACCAAGTTTGTGATAATCTATTTCAGTGGACTAAATTTGTATATCAAAAAATTGATGAGTGGGCAAAACGAAAAGAGGAATTTGTAATGCGTGCTGCCTTTACTCTTGTCGCTTGTGTTGCTTTCCATCATAAAGAATTAAGTGATGAATATTTTATAAATCTATTTCCAATAATACAAAATGCATCAACTGATGAAAGAAATTTTGTAAAGAAAGCGGTCAATTGGGCAATTAGAAATATCGGTAAAAGAAATTTGAAGTTGAATAAAGAAGCGATAAAATTTTGCAAAGAATTTAAAAAAATAGATTCAAAATCAGCAAGGTGGATTGCAAACGATGCACTTCGCGAACTTCAAAGTGAGAAAATTCATATTAGATTACAAAAGAAAAAATAATTAATGGATATTATTACAATTATTGTAATATCAATTGGTCTGTCAATGGATGCGTTTGCTGTATCTGTTACGAATGGATTTATAATCAAGAAAATTCAATTTAAGCATGCATTTCGAATCGCATTTTCATTCGGATTATTTCAAGCATTCATGCCAATACTTGGATGGGCTGCAGGATTGACATTGAAAGAATATATAGAATCATTTGATCATTGGATTGCTTTCGGGTTACTTTTATTTATTGGACTTAAAATGATTTTAAGCAAAGAATCTGATAATAGTGAAAGTCAAAATTGTTTACACTTTCCC
>JAFGID010000012.1 GCA_016929735.1 Ignavibacteriales bacterium
AAAAGCGGAAGCAGGTGCTGTATAACTTGAATAACCCAGATAAAGCCCCATGAGAACAAATGTCCAGGTTATCATTTTATACTTTTTTAAATCGCAAACAACATGGGTTAACAATAGGACAAACAAGGTTACTTTGCTAATTTTTATTGGCGGATAATTACCAAAAAGTTTATAATCTTCATCGACCTCTAGGCCCAAATATTTTGACAACCATATTATAATCAAAAAAATGATTAACAATATTTCCTGGCTATGAAAAAATTTCTTGAATCTAAGTTTTCTTATTTTAAAAATCGTCCCAATTGCAAACATCATAGCAATAATATAGCTATATCGAATTCCTAAATTCATTAAAGCTAAACCCCACCACTGTCCTTCTGGGAAAATATGGTAATGCCCTATGTATCCAAGTGCACCGAACATAGGATTGAATAGAGAACCAATTGAAAATACTAGAAATAAGACTAAAAATATTAATGATCTTATAGGCATCAAATAGCACCTTTGAAAAATAAAAACAATACAATTTACTCTAATTTGATTTTCATTTCTGATGTATATTGTTCTAGAAAAATTTTTTCAAAATTTTCATAAATTTAATCAGCTCTCAATGTAGAATAAATTGAAGATTACGATTTAAAGATTCATAACAATATTTATCCAATAATCTAAATTTTTGTATATCACATATTGTCTGTGGTTCCACGACAACTGTACCCAAGCATCCAAATCCTGTTATCATCACTCTTATATTTGCAATTTTTTCTAATTGTTCATCAAAAATTACTCTTGAAGTAATACTATCTTAATTGTTTTTCAAGTTTAAATTTAAGGACTTGAGATAAAATAACTTACCCAATTCATTTTAAGATTATCATTACATGCAATTATCTTGAATTAAGAAATGTCCAATTTATTTAATCTCACGTCCTAAGCTGTTTAATTTTTATGACAATCTATTAATAGATAAAATGTATTATGAAACACTCAATAGTCTAAACTTATTAACAACGATTTTGAAAAAAAACCTTATTTTCCTGAGTTCTTCGTCTGTAAAAAATCGTATACTAAATAGAATTACAAAAAATAAAATGATAATTGTCATTTTAATACATATATTTATAAAAAATGAATTTACATTTAAGAATAAAGAGAAAATCAGTAATAAACTGGCAACACAAAGTATCTTAACAATTCTGCCAAATTCATATTTAATCCGATATAGTCGTTGTGAAAATACAAACGTACAGAGAGACATAATTAGAAATGAAAACACCGTAGCTAACGCAGCCCCAATAGCCTCGTATGAAGGGACTAAAAGTAAATTTAAAATTATATTAGCAAAAGCACCGATAAACACGGCAAATCCTAAAAATTTAGTTTTTTTCTCCAATAAAATACCAATTTGAAAAAAATGATAAAATCCATAAAACACATAACCAAGTGCTATTATCGGTACCACCTTATAAGCACTATAAAAGTCAGGAGGAGCGATGATTCCAATAACATCGTTGATAAAAACAGATAATACAAACGCAGAAGTGATAACTACTAAAGAAAAATAAGTAAGAAATTTCGAGAAAATTTCTTTAGCTTCCGGTTTCTTCGCAATTTCAAACATTTGTGCTTGCCATATCAATGTAAAAGGATTAATAATTAAAAGAGAAATCATAAATGCGAACTTGTACCCTAAAGAGTATATACCGACAACTTCTAAAGTACCAAAATGTTTTAAAATGAATCTATCAGCAAAATTTAGAATAAAAAAACCAAAACTGGCAGGAAAAAGAGGGATTCCATATTTCAACATTTCTCTTAATTTTACTATTGAAAAACTTAATTTGGTCTTTGAAATGTTTAAAATTAAAAGAAATGTATTATTTAAGAATCTCATAATAACGCTAGCATAGAGAATCCCTATTATTCTCATCTTTAACACCGCAACGAAGTAAATATTAAGACCGACATTTAAGATTAGAGTAATAAGTGTAATTGTCGTAAAAAGAGCCGATCTTTGTTCGGCTCTTAAAAAACACTCTGGAACAGTTCCAATACATGTAAAAAAGAAACTGATAAACATTAATTGAAAATAATAAGAGTATTGATCCGAACCAAAAACAACTAATGAAATTTTATCTGCAAATATGAGGCAGGGCAAGACAATAAATACGGTCATTAATATTACAAACAACAAAGCGGTGGTAACTACTTCATATTTATCTTTTAATTTTTCATAATGATAATAGAATCGAAAAATAGCTGAGCCTAATCCCATACCAACCAGCAATCCAAGTACAGTGACAATGAGATCGAGTAGTTCCAACACGCCATAATCATCCGGTGTGAGATAATGGGTATAAATCGGTATCATCAAAAAGCCTACCGATTTACTCAAAATACTACCAAGACCGTAAATTGAGGAGTGTTTTAATAGTTTTTTCAGTTCATCTAACATTAAAAGTATAGCTTTTTCAATTAGTCTTAAATTTTTCTGTTATTTTAAATTTATTCTTCTTAAATTAAAGTCTTGATATTCTTATTTCTTCATTCTGCATTGTTATTTATTCCAGCTTTACTTTCATATTAGAGGAATAAGATGCTTTTACTGGCTCTTTCCGAATTATTTTAAAAAATCGTTGGAAATTTTGTAGATTAAATAGTGAAAACATAGAGATTACAGAAAATCCCGGATTCATGATGTCAAAATTTAGTCGTTTTGGATAATGATAAATTTTTCCGATTCCTGTAATCAACTTTATCGCTTCTGCTACCATAAGACAGCCTACAATATTGGTAACAAAATTCAAGGATGGCATAGCAACGTGCCCACTATTTCTATCTAACTCATCCAACTCTTCATCAGTCATCTGTGTAATATCTTTTTTATCTTTCCACTTAAAATAATCCTTTATTTGCTCAATAAAACTTGAACATTTACGGTTTTTATAATCAAAAACCTGTATATGGCATCCCTTAATCGTACTGTATCCATTTACCAGAGGAACTCTATTTTCCTTAGCTACTTTATAAAGTAATAAAGTTGAAGGTGTATCGGTTGCATGCATCACTATATCAGCGCCTTTAATTAACCTGGATGCATTCTGACAATTGATTCTTTCTGGAATTTTCATTTCAATTATGGCATGAGGATTAATTTCTTTTATCCTTTCCGCCGCCACATCAACCTTTAGCCGCCCGATCGTATTTGAAGAAGCAAACAGTTGCCGATTTAAATTCGATGGCTCATAGCTATCTTTATCTAACAATCGGAATCTACGTATACCCCAACGGGCAAGGAGTTCTACAACAATTGCTCCTACGCCTCCAAATCCTGCAGCAGCAACTGTTGTGTTCATGATTTTTTCTAAGTATTCATCTGAAAAGAACAGCTTTGATCGCTCCAGCATACCTTCAATGTATCTTGTTTCATCTATATTTAGTCTGGTTTTCTGCATAAGGGATTCCTTTTTAAGATAAATTAAATCGAATACCTCTCTTTTTATTGTGATTCTTTTTTGCCCATAGCGCTTTATAAATTTCCTCGTTTGCTTGAACTGTTGATATAATATTGTGATGATTTTTGACCTTCGTTCTATTATTTTCCTCTATCCTCTTTCGCTCCAATTCATTAGTTAGCAAATAGATTATTTTTTCTGTCATTGCTGAAGGATTCTTCGGCTCAACCAGAAATCCGTTTTC
>JAFGID010000148.1 GCA_016929735.1 Ignavibacteriales bacterium
AGAGGTGACCTTGTTAAAACAATTGATGTGGTTGAGGGCGAAGGTGGTATTGTTCGATGGGATCAGGTAACCGATTATGGTCAGTTTGTTGAAAGTGGAATATATCTATTTCATGTTGATTCACAACTCGGACAGAAAACAGGAAAATTTGCAATTATTAGATAAAAATTATTTGAAAATAAATTTTTGAAATTAAATGAAATTGCTAAATAAAATTTTTATAATATTCTTTATATTTTGTTTGGTTGCTTATAGTCAGACGAATAAGAAAAACGGGACAGCTGGATTCACATTTCTTGAAGTTCCAACCTCAAGCCGAGCTGCAGGATTAGGAGAAGCATTCATTGCCTTAGGAGATGTAAATTCAGATGCAGTATTTCATAATCCAGCTGCTTTAGGATTTACAAATCGCACTCATTCACTAAGTGTCTCTTATGCTCCATATTTAATTGATATTAAAAATTATGCAACAAGTTATTCGTTCAAATCACCATTTGGTGTATTCGGTATTGGGCTTATTCTTTTTGATTATGGTTCTATGCCTCGAACAGTAATTGAAGAAGGGCAAAAGGTTTTTAGTTCAATCGGCACTTTCGACGCAAATTCTATGGCTATCAGTTTTGGATACTCAAAGGCACTGACTGATAAATTTTCCTTTGGACTTCAACTTAAATATGTTCAAGAAAAAATAGATATCTATAAAGCAACTAACATATTGCTTGATGCAGGTATGATGTATTATACGGGTATATCATCATTAAGAATTGCTGCTGCTTTGCAGAATTTCGGTACCGACACAAAATTTATTCACGATTCTTTCAAGATGCCTTCGGCATTGCGAATTGGTCTGGCTATGGAGGTCCTTGGAGATTATAACACAGATTATCGTGTAACCATAATTACCGAAGCTCTTCACCCGAGTGATTCGGATGAAAAATTAAATATTGGAACAGAAGTGGCGTGGAAAGAAATTATTATGTTAAGAGGTGGATATAAATTTTTCTATGATGAAGAATCATATAGTTTTGGAGTTGGTATTAATCCACCGTTCTCAATGCCTATAAGTGTAGATTTTTCTTTTGCAGATTATGGAAGATTGGGAAATGTAACTCGTTTTACATTGCAATTAGGAATATTTTAATATACAACCTTGATTTAACAGGGAAATAAAATGATACATTATTCGAGGTTATCGAAAATAAAAATTGTGCTGATAATTATTCCAATTATTTTATTGTCAAATATTAATTTTGCACAATTTAAATTGAAGTCGATAGAAACATTTACCGATGTTGCCTTTGCATCCGATTTGAAAAAACATATGAAAGTTAATCAGGCAGATGCAATCGGCGGTGGTGTTAAAATCAAATTCCATCTTTTTGATAAATTTTCCGTTGGTGTGGTTGGTGGCTATAAATTATTTACAGTAAATCAGGATAATGATCTATCAACATGGGGATGGGATTATTGGGATTTAAGGTATAGTAATACCGTTCGTGATAATCAAATTTCAATGCCAAATTTATCGGCGGAGATTAATACTTTTCAAAAAATGGATGTAATCCCGATACTTTTAAATTTTGATTACGAATATGAAATTATTAAAAATGTTCACATAATTCCTTCCTTTGGAGGAGGAATAATTTTTTATTTCAGACGGCTTTATATTGAAGAAACTTGGCGAAAGTATTTTTCAACTATTGATTATACATTCGAATACACATACAGAAATTTTCCACCACGCAAATCTGGTAACCCATTGACAGCTTTCGTTGGATTTGATATTGATTATGAATTTGCTGATGGATATAAAATCTTTACAGGAATAAACTATGCCTATACCGTTATCACACGAGATGAGATGGGATATAACGATTTCCCATTTAGATATCAATTAAGTGTAAAATTAGGTTTAACTTTTTCTTATTAAAATTATGAAATTAAAAATATTTACAATAAGCGTTATCTGTTTCCTTTTATTTGCAAAAGTTTTTGCACAGGAAGGTTCTTTCATTGTTGGTGCAAATGGTGCATACTATCTTCCATTCGGTGGACTGGCAGATAGATTTGATGGAACAATTGGAGGAAGTTTTTATTTAGGAAAGGAAGTAAGTAAAGATTGGACTTGGGTAGGTAAAATAGAATATTTCAAATATTCAGAACTTAATAAAGATAATATGTTCAAAACAGTAACTGTTCCCGAACTAAATGATCAGGTATTCAAACTGCCACTTACAAAATTAAAAATGTCTCTCGAAGTGTTTTCTCTAACAACTGAAGCAAAATATAAATTATTTGATTTGTCATTTATGCAAACGCAGGTTAATATTGGTTTTGGATTTTACAAGTGGGCTTTTTCAAGAGGTGATTATTATGATTCGTTATATGTCGATTCTTTAGGAACTGGTACTATGCTGAAAGTCGCAGAAATTACTGCTCCTGCTCTTAATCTAAAAGAAATTAATGGTGGGTTTTCCTTTGGTCTTGATTTTGATTTTCCAATTACTAAAAGCATTATATTTTCATTGGCTGCTAATTACAAAATGATACTTGCAGAACTCTGGCCTACTCTGTCTTTAGATATGGAAGCTGTATCTGGATTACAAATGTTCGAGCTTCGTGGAGGGGTTAAACTAAAGCTTTGAAGTAGGTATTAAAAATAAATTATTAGCTTTCTCTCTTTACGAGGAAGCTTTTTTATTATTACTTTTAGTATTACAATGTTTGTGTATATTTCAAAAGAAGAATTCGAAAATGTTTTGCTAAATATACATCCCGGTTTTAAGTTAATAAATATTAAGAATACAAATGAACTTGTTTATGAAGCACCTATTAAGAATATTGAGTATCTTAAAGTTAGAGTCTATTCAACTTTAGAATACGATGTAAAAACAAAGAAATATATTTCGCGTGATTATGGAAAAGATGCAATTAGAGTTATGCTTTTTGATTATGAAAGTCAACATTTTATTGGTGGTAAAGCAAATACAAAAAGAATTACCGGTTGGCAGGATAGATTGAAAGAAAAAATATTAGAAATTGCAACTTCAGTGTCTGGATTAATATGTAAAAATTGTGGTTCGTACTTAGTAATCAGAAAATCAAAAGAAGGTAATGAATTTTTAGGTTGTATCAATTATCCAAATTG
>JAFGID010000149.1 GCA_016929735.1 Ignavibacteriales bacterium
ACCGCTGACGTAGCTCAGTTGGTAGAGCACATCCTTGGTAAGGATGAGGTCACCGGTTCAATCCCGGTCGTCAGCTCAAAAAAATAGATTCGAATTTTCTTGGAGAAAAAATGGCAAAAGCAAAATCAGCAAGACAAATAATTATCCTTGAAAGCAGTGCAGGCACTGGATATAGATATACTACTAAGAAGAATAAAAGAAATCATCCTTCCAGAGTAGAATATAAAAAGTATGACCCAGTTGTTCGCAAGCACGTTATTTTTAAGGAAACAAAATAAATACGTCAGTAGCTCAATTGGCTAGAGCAGCGGTCTCCAAAACCGCAGGTTGGGGGTTCGAGTCCCTCCTGACGTGCATTTTTTGAGGAATAATGTTATGAAGCAAAAAATAATTAATTATTTCAACGATGTTGTCAAGGAAATGAAAAAAGTTACTTGGCCAACTAAAGATGAATTAAAAGAATCAACGCTTATTGTTATTATTACTTGTATTCTTGTCGCAATATTCACTTATATAGTTGATATGTCAACTGCTAAAATATTTGAGGAATTGTTCTAAGAGTGGAAAATCCGAACGCAAAATGGTATGTGGTTAGAACCTTTTCGGGGCATGAAAATAAGGTTAAAGAAGCTATCGAAAGAATTTTAAAAGAGAATGATGCTCTTAGGGAAAAAATACTTGATGTTATTGTACCAACGGAGAAAGTGTTTGAGGTTAAAGACGGAAAGAAAAAAACCAAACAAAAGAATTTTCTTCCTGGTTATATTTTAGTAAATGCAGAATTGGATGACAGAGTAAAAGATTTTATTCAAAACACTCCTTCTGTTATGGGTTTTCTGGGAGCAAAAAATAAGCCGAATCCATTGTTACCTGATGAAGTTAAAAGAATTCTTGGAAGGTTATCAGAGGGAAAAACAACAGAGAAATCCGAAACAATTTTTCATGTTGGTGATTATGTAAAAATTACGAGTGGTCCATTTAACAATTTTTCGGGTGTTATTGAAGAAGTAAATGAAGAAAAATTAAAAATTAAAGTAATGGTTTCTATTTTTGGAAGGAAAACTCCAGTTGAAATAGATTTTGCACAAGCTGAATTTGAAAAATAAATTTAATAGTAGGAAAATAAAATGGCTAAGAAAATAACCGGATATATTAAACTCCAAATTCAAGCAGGCCAAGCTAACCCTTCTCCGCCAGTAGGACCTGCTTTAGGACAAGCGGGAGTTAATATAATGGAATTTTGCAAACAATTTAACGCAAGAACTTCAGATAAGGCTGGTTTAATTATTCCAGTTGTTATTACTGTATTTCACGACAAATCATTTACGTTTATTACTAAAACTCCTCCTGCTGCCATTTTGCTTAAAAAATCAGTTAAAATTGAAAAAGGTTCTGCCGAACCAAATAAAACAAAAGTTGCTACAGTAACTGAAGCTCAACTTAAAGAAATTGCTGAAGCAAAAATGGTTGATTTGAATGCAAATTCTGTAGAACAAGCAATTAGTATTATTGCTGGAACAGCAAGAAGCATGGGTATTACTGTAAAAAAATAAAATTGGTGATTTATGAAAATTTCAAAAAGATTTAAATCTGTTAAAAGTAATATTGATATAACTAAAGAATATAGCTTAGAAGAGGCAATATCTTTATTAAAAGATAATTCAAAAGTTAAATTCAATGAGTCATTAGATTGTGCTGTCAGATTGGGAGTTGATCCACGCCACGCCGACCAGATGGTAAGAGGAACTGTGTCTTTGCCGCATGGAACCGGTAAGCAAGTAAAAGTATTAGTTTTAGCTAAGGGAGCAAAAGCTGATGAAGCACTCGCTGCTGGAGCTGATTATGCAGGCTTTGAAGAATATATTCAAAAGATTACAGATGGATGGGCAGACATAGACGTTATCATAGCTATGCCAGATACTATGGCTGAAGTTGGTAAGCTTGGAAGGGTGCTTGGACCTAAAGGATTAATGCCTAATCCTAAAAGTGGAACAGTTACAAATGATGTAGCTAATGCAGTAAAAGAAGTAAAAGCTGGAAAAATAGAATTTCGAGTTGAAAAAGCAGGTATAGTGCATGCTTCACTTGGAAAGATTTCGTTTTCGAAAGAGCAATTAAAAGATAATACATCGGCTTTTCTTCAGACAATATTAAAATTAAAACCTGCTTCTGCAAAAGGAACATATATTAAGTCTATTTTTCTATCAAGTACGATGGGACCTGGACTTAAAATAAGCAACGAAGAAGCAGTAATTTCAAAAGCTTGATTTTACGCACTCAAATTAATAAATGCTTCTAATATTTAATATTTAATCTAGGTGGTAGATGAATAAAAAAGAAAAAGTTGAACAAATCGAACAAATCAAAGATTTATTCACTCAAGCCTCTGCTGTTTATCTGATTGATTATCACGGAGTCAATGTGGCTGATATTAGCCAATTACGCCGCGATTTCAGAAAAGAAGGTGCAACATATAAAGTTTTCAAAAATACTCTCATTAAAAGAGCATTGAAAGATGTTGGTGGTTATGACCAATTTAATGATGATTTAGTTGGGATGAGTGGGGTAGTTTTCTGCGGAGAAAATTATGTCGCGCCTGCAAAAGTTGTTAAGAAATATTTTGATACAGCTAACAAATTTTCGCTTAAGGGATGTTATATCGATAAAGAATATTTTGATAAAACCAAATTAGATGTATTAGCATCAATGCTTACTAAAGAAGAGGTAATGGCAGGTATAGTTGGTAGTTTGAACTCACCAATTACAGGAATAGTAGGTACTATTAATGCTGTTATGCGAGATTTAGTCAGCGTCATTGATGAAGTAAGCAAAAAGAAAGCTGCTTAAAATTAAAATAACAAAATTAGAAAATCATAAAAGGAGAAATAAAATGTCAGAAAAAGTTGGCGAAATCTTAGAGAAAATAAAAGGTCTTACTTTAGTTGAAGCTTCTGAATTAAAGAAAGCTTTAGAAGAAGAATTTGGTGTAACCGCTGCTGCTCCAGTAATTATGGCTGCTGGTGGTCCTACTGCAAATGGTGCTGCACAAGAAGAAGAAAAAATTGAATTTGATGTTATTTTAGCTTCAGTTGGCGATAAGAAAATTAATGTAATCAAAGTTGTAAGAGCACATACTGGATTAGGATTGAAAGAAGCTAAAGATTTAGTTGATTCAGCTCCAAAACCGGTTAAAGAAGCAGTATCGAAAGAAGAAGCCGAAAAAATTAAAGCTGAATTAGAAGAAAATGGTGCAACTGTTCAGATTAAGTAAAAAATAATTTCAATATTTTACAGATTTACAAAGTGATAAAATAAAAAATTTTATTTTATCACTTTTGATTTAATAAATATAACAAGTTTTTTAGATTATGGAGGTATGGGTTGGAAAATCCAAAATATAAAACAAGAAATAACCGTATATCTTTCGGTTCTATTATTCCAGCCATTAAAACACCTGATCTGCTCAATATTCAATTGGATTCTTTTGAAGAATTTGTTCAGTTAAACACTCCACCATCGGAAAGAAAAGAAAAAGGATTACAAGCTGTTTTCAAAACTCATTTTCCTATCGCCGATAATAAAGAATTTTTTAGATTAGATTTTATTGAATATTATATTGAGAAACCAAGATTTAATATTCGAGAATGCGAAGAATTGGGAATTACCTATGCAGCCCCCTTAAAAGCAAAATTGCAATTGGCAATAAGAGAACAAGATTCCGAAGAATATTCTCATGTTATTCCCGCCGAAGTATATTTAGGAAATTTACCTTTCATGACTGAGAGAGGGACTTTTATTATCAATGGTGCAGAAAGAGTTATTGTTAGTCAATTGCATAGATCACCGGGAGTTGCATTTGATCAAAAAATTCACCCAAATGGTACACCAATCTATTCTGCTCGAATTATTCCTTTCCGTGGTTCTTGGGTTGAATTTGCAACGGATATTAAAAATATTCTTTATGTTTATATTGATAGAAAGAAAAAATTTCCTTCTACAACATTGTTACGTGCGTTAGGATACGTATCTGATGACGAAATTTTAGACCTTTTTTCTTTAAGAGAAAAAATTTCTGTTAGAAGTCTGAATATTGATAAGCATAGCGGTAGATATGTTGCAAATGATGTTATTGATGTTCATTCAGGTGAAATATTTATTTCTAAGGAAGACGAATTAACAGATGAAATAATAAACAACATAAAACAATCTAATATAGATCACATATTCTTATACGATTCTGAAACATCCCTTGAGCAAGATTTGATTATTAATACATTGAAGAAGGACGCTGCTAAAACGAAGGAAGAAGCATTGTATGCAATCTATCGTCAGTTAAGAACTGGGGATGCTCCTGATTTGGAAACTGCTCAGGCACTAATTGATAAACTTTTCTTTAATGAAAAAAGATATGATTTGGGTGAAGTTGGACGTGTCCGAATGAATGAAAAATTGGATTTGAATATTTCAAAAGATACCAAAGTCTTAACTCGAGAAGATATTATCGCAATAATGAAGAGCATTATCAAATTAAAAATTGGTAATGTTAATATTGATGACATTGATCATTTAGGAAATAGAAGAATTAGAACGATTGGAGAGCAACTTCAGCAGCAGTATAATATCGGACTTGCAAGAATGTCAAGAACAATTAAAGAAAGAATGAATATTAAAGATTCTGAAACAATGCAGGTCGCTGATTTAGTAAATGCAAGAACTATTACAAGTGTTATTAATACGTTCTTTGGAACAAACCAATTGTCCCAGTATATGGATCAAACCAATCCACTTTCCGAATTAACTCATAAGCGAAGAGTATCGGCATTAGGTCCTGGTGGACTAACAAGAGAAAGAGCAGGATTTGAAGTACGAGATGTCCATCATTCTCATTATGGACGCTTATGTCCAATTGAGACACCAGAAGGTCCGAATATCGGTCTTATTTCTTCGTTGACTATTTTTGCTCGTGTTAACCATTTAGGTTTCTTAGAGACACCCTACAGAAAAGTAAAGGATAATCAAATTACAAATAGAGTTGAATATTTAAGTGCTGATAGAGAAGATGAGTTTACTATAGCTCAAGCAAACGCACCATTAAGTGAAGAGGGAAAATTTATTAGAGATCGAGTAAAGTGTAGACACAAAGGAGATTTTCCAGTTGTGGTTCCCTCACAAGTCGATTTTATGGATGTAGCTCCAACACAGATTGTTAGCGCAGCTGCTTCCTTAATTCCTTTTCTAGAACATGACGATGCTAATCGGGCTTTAATGGGTTCGAATATGATGCGTCAAGCGGTTCCACTACTTGTTCCAGAAGCACCTATTGTGGGAACAGGAATGGAAAGGAAAGTTGCTTTTGACTCGAGATCGATTTATATAGCTGAAGCAAATGGTGTTGTGGAATATGCAGATGCATCTAAAGTTATTGTTCGATACGAATCTGATGTTGATAGTATTGAAAATATTACAGCATTTGAAGATGAGAAAGTCGTCGAATATATTCTGACAAAATTTAATGGAACCAATCAAGAAACATGTTTCAATCAAAAAGTTAGAGTAAAAAAAGGTCAAAGAGTTAAGAAAGGTGATGTTATAGTTGATGGACCTGCAATCGAACAAGGTGAATTAGCATTAGGCAAGAACATTACTGTTGCTTTTATGCCTTGGCGTGGATATAATTTTGAAGATGCTATTATTATTAGTGAAAAATTGGTTATGGATGACTCTTTTACATCTATTCATATTGAAGAGTTCGAGTTACAAGTCAGAGAAACAAAGAGAGGCGAAGAAGAACTAACAAGAGATATTCCTAATATCAGTGAAGAAGCTACAAAAAATTTAGATGAAAATGGAATTATTAGAGAAGGAGCGGAAGTAAAAGAAGGCGATATTCTAATTGGAAAAATCACCCCAAAGGGTGAAAGCGACCCGACTCCAGAAGAGAAACTGTTAAAGGCTATTTTTGGTGACAAAGCTGGTGATGTAAAAGACGCATCCTTGAAAGCACCTCCTGGATTAAAAGGAACTGTCATTAAGACTAGATTATTTGAAAGGAAAAGAAAAGATATTGATGCCAAAAAAATCGAGAAGAAACAAATCGATCAAATTGAGCACCAATTTAGTCTTAAGAAAAAAGATTTATATTCGAAATTATTAGCTAAGTTAACAAAAATTACACTTAACAAGACAACTACAGGAATAAGATATTTAGATGGAGCTGTTGCTCTACGAAGTGGAACGACTATTAAGGAAGAGACTTTTAAAAATCTTGATGATGTTGGTAATCTAAATCATAATTTAGATTGGTTTGAAAGAAGAAATATTAACGAAATGATAAAAGTTCTCTTTAATAATTACCACAAAAAAATAACTGATTTAGAAGAGGACTTAAAAGTAACAAGATTAAAGATACAGATGGGAGACGAATTACCTCCAGGTATTGTTCAATTAGCAAAAGTATATGTTGCAAAGAAAAGAAAGTTAGCCGTTGGCGATAAAATGGCTGGAAGACACGGCAACAAGGGTGTTGTTGCGAAAATAGTGCCAGCTGAAGATATGCCATTTCATGAAGATGGTACCCCAGTAGATATAGTGCTTAATCCACTAGGTGTTCCTTCACGTATGAATCTTGGTCAATTATATGAAACTGCATTAGGATGGGTAGGTAAAAAATTGGGAGTTAAATTTGAGACACCCGTTTTTGATGGAGCTAATGTTATAAACGTTGAAGAATGGTTAGCAAATGCTGAATTACCTGAAGGCAGCAAAAAAAATCTTTTTGATGGAAGGACTGGAAATAAATTTCAACAGAAAGTTACTGTCGGATATATTTATATGATGAAACTTAACCACATGGTTGAGGATAAGATTCACGCACGCTCTATAGGCCCATATTCTCTTATTACTCAACAACCTTTAGGTGGAAAAGCACAGTTTGGTGGTCAGAGATTTGGAGAAATGGAGGTTTGGGCATTAGAAGGTTATGGTGCTGCTTATACCTTACAAGAAATACTAACTGTTAAAAGTGATGACGTTACAGGTCGTTCGAAAGTTTACGAATCAATTGTTAAGGGAGATAATATTCCAGAACCAGGTGTACCCGAAGCTTTCAATGTTTTGATAAAAGAATTGCAAGGTTTAGGATTGGATATTAAGGTAAATTAATTAACTCATCTGATTAGGAGAAAACTAATGAGATTTCAAGCACAAGAAACAAAAATTAAGCATATAGAAAAATTGACTATTAGTCTTGCAAGCCCCGATGATGTATTATCAAGATCTAATGGTGAAGTTACAAAACCAGAAACTATAAATTATAGATCATTCAGACCAGAGAAAGATGGATTGTTTTGTGAGAAAATTTTTGGTCCTGTTAGGGATTGGGAATGCGCGTGTCAAAAATATAAAGGTATACGTTATAAGGGGATAGTATGCGATAGATGTGGTGTTGAAATAACACAAAAGAATGTAAGAAGAGAAAGAATGGGGCACATTAGTCTTGCAGTTCCAATTGTGCATATCTGGTTTTTCAAAGCACTTCCTTCAAAAATCGGAAATATTATCGGTATGTCCACGAAAGATTTGGAAAAGGTTGTTTATTATGAATCGTACGTTGTATTGAATCAAGGAACAACTGGATTGAAAGTAAAAGATCTTATTACCGAGGACCAATACTATGAAATTCTTAGTACTTTACCATTTAATAATGATTCTTTAGATGACAATGATCCTAGGAAATTTATAGCTAAGATAGGTGGAGATGGTGTAAAGGAATTGTTAAGATCAATTGATATTTATACAACATTTGCAGAATTGAAAGCGGAGTTAGCAGATGATCCTTCAGAGCAGAAGAAAAAAGATATCCTAAAGAGATTAAAAGTATTAGATGCATTTCGAGAGAATGATTTAGGTGTTTTAAATAAACCTGAATGGATGGTCATGAGTGTAATACCTGTTATTCCTCCCGAACTTCGACCATTGGTTCCACTTGAAGGTGGTAGATTTGCTACAAGTGATTTAAATGATTTGTATAGAAGAGTAATAATTAGAAACAATCGGCTTAAAAAGTTGATGGACATTAAAGCTCCTGAAGTTATTTTAAGAAATGAAAAACGTATGCTTCAGGAAGCGGTTGATGCACTATTCGATAATTCAAGGCGTGGAAGTGCAGTGCGTGCCGACGGTAACAGACCATTGAAATCTTTAAGCGATACTCTTAAAGGAAAACAAGGCAGATTCAGACAAAACTTATTAGGTAAAAGAGTTGATTATTCAGGTAGGTCTGTAATTGTTGTTGGGCCAGAATTGAAATTACATGAATGCGGACTTCCTAAAGATATGGCTGTTGAGTTATTCAAACCTTTTGTTATTAGAAAACTAATTGAAAGAGGTTTATATAAAACAGTTAAGAGTGCAAGAAAAGCTGTTGACAGAAAAGATGCTGGTATTTGGGATATTCTTGAAAAATTAATACAGGGTCATCCAATTTTATTGAACAGAGCACCAACACTTCATAGATTAGGTATTCAAGCATTTCAACCAGTTTTAATTGATGAAAAGGCTATCCAATTGCACCCGATGGTTTGTACTGCATTCAATGCTGATTTTGATGGTGACCAAATGGCTGTGCATGTTCCATTATCGCCTGAAGCAAAATTAGAAGCGATGTTGCTTATGCTTTCAAGTCATAATATTCTTTCACCACAAAATGGTAATCCCATTGTTGTACCTACTCAGGATATAGTCCTTGGTTGTTATTATTTAACGAAAGCAAAAGCCGGAGCAAAAGGGGAAGGTAGATCTTTTAATAATACAGAAGAAGTTATAATTGCATATAATTCCGATATTATTGAATTGCACTCAAAAATTAAAGTAAAAACAAATAATGAAATTATTGAAACAACCACAGGTAGGGTAATATTTAATCAAATTGTTCCGAATGAAATGGGATTTATTAATGAATTATTAGTCAAAAGAAGTTTTAGTGAATTAATTTATAGAATGTTTTTAAAATTAGGTAATGAAACAGTTGCAATATTTCTAGATAACTTAAAAGACCTTGGATTTAAATATGCTACAGAAGCAGGTGTTTCAGTTAGTTTCAGCGATATGATTGTACCTGATGAAAAAGAAAATATAATTGAAAAATCAAACAAAGAAGTACTTGCAGTAATTAGTCAATATGAACAAGGGTTAATAACCTCAACTGAAAGATATAATAAAATTATTGATATTTGGACGCATGCAAATAGTAATGTAGCAAAACATCTTTATGATAGAATTGCTTCAGATCAAAGCGGTTTTAATCCACTTCATATGATGGTTGATTCTGGAGCTAGAGGTTCAAAAGATCAAGTAAGGCAATTATCAGGTATGCGTGGATTGATGCAAAAACCTCAGAAAACTTTAGTCGGTGCATCGGGTGAAATTATTGAAAATCCAATTATTGCAAATTTGAAGGAAGGCTTATCAGTGCTTGAATATTTTATCTCTACCCATGGTGCCAGAAAAGGGTTAGCAGATACTGCATTAAAGACTGCTGATGCAGGATATCTTACAAGACGATTAACAGATGTTGCCCAAGATGTTATTGTATCTGAAATAGATTGTGGTACAATTCGAGGTGTTTATATAACTGCATTAAAAGACGTTGAAGAAGAAAGGGAGCCTTTACGTGAAAGAATTAAAGGTCGAGTGTGTCAAGAAGATTTATACCATCCGCTTACAGACGAGCTTATAATTAGTGCTGGTGATTTAATTACAGAAGATATAGCCAGACAGATAGAAGATGCTAATATTGATTCTGTTAAGATAAGAACTGTATTGACTTGTGAATCTTCTAAAGGAATTTGTGCTAAGTGTTATGGGATTAATCTAACAACTGTTCGACTTGCAGAGATTGGTGAAGCAGTAGGTATTATTGCTGCACAGTCTATTGGTGAGCCTGGTACTCAGTTGACTTTAAGAACATTTCACCTTGGTGGCACATCATCCCGAATGGCTACACATTCACAGGTTGAAACAAGTGTTGCAGGTAAAGTAAAATTTGAAAAGATTAAATATGTTGATAAGAAAGATTATTTTGGTGTTTCTAAGATAGTTACAGGTAGGAGGGGAACAATTGGTATTTATGACGATGATAACAGGCAAATTAAGAAATATGAAATTGCCTATGGTGCTGATCTCCTTGTAGAAGATAGTCAGGAAGTCCAAAAAGGGCAACCATTATATAATCATGACCCGTATAATCAAGTAATTTTAACTGACATAGATGGTGAAGTAAATTATGTTGACCTAATTGAAGATGTTACAATCCAGAATATTACTGATGAGCAAACAGGACACGTTCAAAAAGTAGTAATAGAATCGAAAGATAAAGCACATACTCCTGGTATAAAAATTATAGGACGTAATGGTGAAGAGAAGTTATTTAATATTCCGACCACAGCTTATATTGCTGTAGAAGAAAACACTAAGATAGAAGCCGGAACGATACTAGCAAAGATTTCAAAATCAGCCGCAAAAACTCGGGATATTACAGGTGGATTACCAAGAGTAACGGAATTATTTGAAGCTAGAAGTCCTAATGATGCTGCTATTATTTCTGAGATAGAGGGTCGTGTAAAATTCGGTTCAAAGAAAAAAGGTGTTCAAGAAATAATTATTGAGTCACTTGATGGATCGCAGACATTCACATATTCGGTACCTTACGGTAAGCATATATTAATACAAGAAGGAGACGAGATTGCAGCTGCAGAAAAAATAACAGAGGGACCAATTGATCCTCATAGTATCTTAAGCATAAAAGGTATAAATGCAGTTCAAGAATACCTAGTTAATGAAATTCAAGATGTTTATAGATTGCAGGGAGTAAAAATTAATGATAAACATATTGAAGTAATAGTCAGACAAATGTTGCAAAAGGTTCAAATAGTTAATTCGGGAGATACTAAGTTTATTGAAAATGATTTGGTTAACCGTAACACAGTGTTTAACGAGAATGAGAGATTAAGAGAGCTGGTATACATAATTGATCCGGGACAGTCAAAGTTTAAAGCTCATCAATTAATTACGAGAAAAGTTTATCGAGAAACAAATAGTGATTTAAAGAGCAAGGGAAGAAAAGAAATTGAAGTTAGAGAAGCTGAACCAGCGACTTTTGAAAATATATTACTAGGTATTACCTCTGCCGCCATATCTACCGAGAGTTTTTTGTCAGCTGCTTCATTCCAAGAAACAACAAAAGTGCTGACAAATGCAGCTACAGAAGCAAGGACAGATTATTTATATGGTCTAAAAGAAAATGTATTAATGGGGCATATAATACCAGCTGGAACAGGATTAAAGAAATACAGAAAACTTATGATTGTTGAAAAGGAAAAACCCCTAGAAGAAATAATAGTTCAAAAAATTGAAGTAGAAGAAGAAAAAACATTAGAAAATTAAAAATAAAAATATATTTACTTGATTATTTAAAAAAAAAATCATATTTTAAAAGTCTGAATTTATTTGAATTTGATTTTGAAAATGGAGGAATTTAGTGCCAACAATTAATCAACTAGTGCGAAAAGGTAGAGAGAAGGTTTTGGTGAAGAAAAAAGCCCCTGCTTTAACAAGTTGTCCGCAGAAGAGGGGAGTTTGCACTAGGGTGTATACAACAACACCTAAAAAACCTAACTCAGCTTTAAGAAAAGTTGCAAGGGTAAGATTATCGAATCATTTTGAGGTTACTGCATATATACCTGGTGAAGGTCACAATCTTCAAGAACATTCAATTGTTATGATAAGAGGAGGCAGAGTAAAAGACATACCAGGTGTTCGTTATCATATAATAAGAGGTACTCTTGATACTGGCGGTGTACAAGATAGAAAAAAAGGTAGATCTAAATATGGCGCAAAAAGACCCAAAAAAGAAGTGAAATAATATGAGAAAAAGAAGAGCTGAAAAAAAATATTTAAAACCAGACCCAAAATTCAATGATATTCTGGTTACAAAGTTAATTAACTACATTATGTGGGATGGTAAAAAATCAACGGCTCGTAATATTGTTTACGATTGCTTTGATATTATTGAGAAGAAAACTAAAAAAGCACCAATGGAAATATTTAAAAAAGCAGTATCAAATGTTCAACCATTGGTTGAAGTAAGAAGTCGAAGAGTTGGAGGTGCAACTTATCAAGTTCCTATGGAAGTTAGACCAGAACGTAGGATTGCTCTTGCCTTTAGATGGATTAGAGCTTACTCAAGAGAGAGAAAAGATAAGACTATGGCTCAAAAACTAGCTCAAGAATTGATGGCTGCAGCAAATAATGAAGGAAGTTCAATAAAAAAGAAAGAGGATACTCATAGAATGGCTGAAGCTAATAAAGCTTTTGCACATTTTAAATGGTAAACAAGAAAAGAAATGGCAACACAAAGAGTTGAAATATTAAAGGTTAGAAATATTGGTATTATGGCTCATATTGATGCAGGTAAAACTACTACAACGGAAAGAATTCTGTATTATACGGGTAAACTGCATCGTATGGGTGAAGTACATGATGGTGCTGCTACGATGGATTGGATGGAACAGGAAAAGGAACGTGGAATCACAATTACAAGTGCTGCTACTACTTGTTATTGGAACAGCCACCAAATTAATATAATTGATACTCCGGGACATGTGGATTTTACTGTTGAGGTTGAACGTTCCTTGCGAGTACTTGATGGTGCTATTGCATTATTTTGTGGGGTTGGTGGTGTTGAGCCGCAATCTGAAACTGTCTGGCGTCAAGCAGATAAATATGGTGTACCAAGGATTGCTTTTGTAAATAAAATGGACAGAGTAGGAGCAGATTTTTTTAATACGGTTCAGATGATGAGAGACAGATTAAAGGCTAATCCAGTTCCAATTACTTTACCAATTGGTGAGGGTGATATGTTCTCGGGCATAATTGATTTGATTTCTATGCGTGCGAGAATGTATAATGAAGTTACATTAGGGACGACTTTTGTGGAGTATGATATACCAATAGATTTAATAGATATTGCTGATAAGCATAGAACTCTTCTGCTTGAATCATTAAGTGATGTTGATGACAAATTACTCGAGAGATATCTCAATGGGGAAAAACTTACTACCGAGGAGATTAATTCAGCCATTAGAAAAGCAACAATTGGTTTGAAAATTGTTCCAGTATTGTGTGGTTCTTCATTTAGAAATAAAGGAGTACAACGACTTTTAGATGCAGTTATTGATTTTTTGCCAAATCCTACAGATATTGGTGAATTAAAGATGTATAAAGTAGGAAGGACCGATCAGATTACACGAAAAATTGGAATAGATGAAAAATTCGCAGGATTAGCTTTTAAGATCATGTCAGATCCTCATGTTGGAAAATTGACATATGTGAGGATTTATACTGGATTAATGAAAAAAGGAGTAATGGTATATAATTCGATTGCAGATAAAAAAGAAAGAGTAAGCAGGATATTATTGATGAATGCAAATCGTCGAGAAGATATAGAAGAAGCAAGAGCAGGAGATATTGTAGCACTTGTAGGAATGAAACACGCTAAGACGGGTGATACATTATGTATGGAAAACGATGCAGTCCTATTGGAAAAGATGGCATTCCCAGAACCGGTAATTCAAATAGCAATTGAACCTAAGACAAAAGCTGATCAAGATAAATTAGCAGAATCGCTTGCTAAATTGTCAGATGAAGATCCGACATTTCAAGTAAGAATTAATGAAGAAACGGGGCAGACATTAATAAGTGGAATGGGAGAATTACATCTTGAGATTTTAGTTGATAGAATGAAACGTGAGTTTAAAGTTGAAGCAAATATTGGTAGACCACAAGTTGCCTATAGAGAAACAATAACAAAAACTGCCAAAGCTCAAGGAAAATTTGTAAGACAGAGTGGTGGTCGCGGTAAGTATGGAGATGTATGGATTGAAATTTCTCCAAATCAACCTGGAAAAGGTTATGAATTTGAAGATGCGATAGTCGGTGGAGTTATTCCAAAAGAATATATACCTTCAATTAATAAAGGTATTCAAGATGCACTCAAAAATGGTGTAGTTGCTGGTTATCCAGTGGTTGATGTAAAGGTAAAAGTTTTTGATGGCTCTTATCATGAAGTTGATTCTGATGAAATCTCATTTAAAGTTGCAGGTTCTATGGCATTTACAAATGCAGCTAGAAAAGCGGATGTTATTATTATGGAACCAGTTATGAAGATTGAGGTGATTACTCCAGAAGAATATTTAGGTGATGTAATGGGTGATCTAAATTCAAGAAGAGGAAAAATTGAAGGATTTACTCCAAGAAAAGATGCGCAAGTAGTACAAGCAATTGTACCTCTATCAGAAATGTTTGGTTATGCTACAACGTTACGTTCTAAGACACAGGGAAGAGCGATTTATACGATGCAGTTTTCGCATTATAATGAATTACCAAGAGAAATTGCTGACCAAATCCTAGAAAGAACAGGATATTGCAAAGCGGTTTAAGATTGAAATAAACTTAAAAACAATAAAAATTTAGGAGAAAACGATGGCAAAAGAAAAATTTGACAGAAGTAAGCCACACGTTAACATAGGAACTATTGGACATATAGATCATGGAAAGACTACACTTACTGCTGCTATAACGATGGCTTTAAGTAGAAAAGGTTTATCACAAGTAAGAACTTTTGATAGTATTGACAATGCTCCAGAAGAAAGAGAAAGAGGTATTACGATTGCAACTGCTCACGTTGAGTATTCAACAGCCAATAGACATTATGCTCACGTTGACTGTCCTGGACATGCTGACTACATTAAAAATATGATTACTGGTGCAGCTCAAATGGATGGTGCTATTCTTGTTGTTGCTGCTAATGACGGACCTATGCCTCAGACAAGAGAGCATATCCTTCTTGCTAGACAAGTTGGTGTACCTCGCATTGTTGTATTTTTAAATAAAGTTGATATGATGGATGATCCAGAACTTATTGACTTGGTAGAAATGGAGCTTAGAGAATTGTTGAGTAAATACGAATTTCCTGGAGATGAAATTCCTATTATTCGTGGCTCAGCATTAAAAGCTCTTGAAGCTGGCGCAGATGCTAGTGTGCCGCCTACCGATGAAAAATTTAACTGTATTTGGGAGCTAATGGATGCAGTGGATAGTTATGTTCCAATTCCAGATAGAGACGTTGACAAACCTTTTATTATGCCAGTCGAAGACGTCTTTTCGATTACTGGTCGTGGAACTGTAGCAACGGGTAGAGTTGAACGAGGTCAGATTAAATTAAATGAAGAAGTTGAATTGATTGGTCTTGGTGTTCATAAGAAAACAGTTATTACTGGTATCGAAATGTTCAGAAAAGAATTAGATTCAGCAATGGCAGGTGATAACGCAGGTCTTTTAATGCGCGGTGTTGATAAGAAAGAAATTGAGAGAGGAATGGTGCTAGCAAAAACAGGTTCAATTACACCTCATAAAGTATTTGAAGCTTCAGTTTATATATTATCAAAAGAAGAAGGTGGACGTCACAAACCATTTTTTAATGGTTATAGACCACAATTTTATTTCAGAACTACAGACGTAACAGGTGTTATTACATTACCTGAAGGTGTAGAAATGGTTGTTCCAGGTGATAATATTAAATTAAAAGTGAATTTGATTAGTGAAATTGCTATGGAAGAAGGTTTAAGGTTTGCAATTCGTGAAGGTGGTAGAACTGTAGGCGCTGGAGTAGTAGGTAAAATAATTGAATAAATATTAAAACGGAGAATTTAGATCAGATTCTCCGTTAATTTTATCAAAAAGGAGAATAATAGTGTCGGGTCAAAAGATAAGAATTAGATTAAGATCATACGATCATATTTTGATTGATAAATCAGCTGAGAAAATTATTAAAACAGTAAAAAGTACTGGTGCGGTTGTCTCAGGACCTATACCGATGCCAACACGTAGATCTGTATTTACTGTTTTACGTTCTCCTCACGTAGATAAAAAATCTAGAGAACAATTTGAAATTAGAACTCATAAAAGAATAATTGATATTCATAATTCAAACAACAAAACCGTCGATGCTCTTAGCAAAATTGATATACCGGCGGGTGTTGATATTGAGATTAAGTTATAAGGATTTTATTATGCCAGGTTTATTAAGTAAAAAACTCGGAATGACTAATATTTTTTCTGCTGATGGACAAATGGTTACTGTTACGGTTCTCGAAGCTGGTCCTTGTCAGGTAGTAGGAATAAAAACAAAAGAAAAGGATGGCTATGAAGCTTTGCAATTGGGATTTGGGACAAAGAAAGAAAAACTTGTTTCGAAACCGGTTATGGGACAATATAAAAAAAATAACCTTACCCCTTCTTCTGTTATTAAAGAATTTGACAACTTTTCAATCAGTGAATACAAGGTCGGGGATAGTTTAACAGTAGAGTTGTTCAATGAAGGCGAAAAGGTAAAATTGACTGGAATTAGTAAAGGAAAAGGTTTTCAAGGTGTAATGAAAAGACATGGTTTCCAAGGTGCACAAAGAACTCACGGACAACACGACAGAGAAAGAGCTCCTGGTTCTATTGGTTCAAGTTCGTACCCATCTAGAGTATTTAAGGGAATGAAGATGGCGGGTAGAATGGGCAATAATAGAGTGACTATTCTTAATCTTCGAGTTATAAAAATAATTCCAGAGAAAAACATAATAATGGTAAACGGTGCTGTACCCGGTGCAATTAATTCAATAGTAGAAATAAAAAAGTGATTAAATAAATGAAGCATGATGTTTTTAAAATAGATGGTACAAAGTCAGGTAATCAAGTAGAATTATCTGATAATATATTTGGAATTGAACCAAATGAACATGTGATGTATCTTGCAGTTAAGTCATATCTAGCAAATCAAAGACAAGGTACTCATAAGACGAAAGAAAGAAATGAAGTACGAGGTGGAGGTAAGAAACCTTGGCGCCAGAAGGGTAGAGGTGGTGCTCGCGCGGGTACATCTCGTTCACCTTTGTGGGTTGGTGGCGGAAGAATTTTTGGACCAAAACCGAGAGATTATAGTGAAAAATTGAACAAAAAAGTTAAATCTTTGGCAAGGAAATCAGCATTATCATTGAAAACAAAGACTAATAATATTGTCGTGCTAGAAGATTTTAATTTTGATGAAATAAAGACTAGACAATTTTCTAAAATAGTTGATGCGTTTGAAGCTAAAGATAAAAAACTTTTACTTCTAACTAACGGTACCTTAGAGAAAGTTTATAAATCTGGAAGAAATATTCCAAATGTTCAGATACTTGAAGCAAATAAAGCATCAACTTATGATTTATTAAATAATCAAGTGCTATTTATTCAACAGAGTGCAATTGAACTTTTACAAAGCACTTTTAACTAATTGAATGGTGAAATATGCGAGATATTATAATTAGACCTTTGCTAACTGAAAAGATGACAGGAATTAACGAGAGCCAAAAAAAATATGGATTTGTTGTAGATTTTGATGCTAATAAAATTGATATTGCTCGAGCATTAAAAAAGAAATTTGAAGTAGATGCTATTGAAGTTAATACAATGAAATATAAAGGTAAAACTAAAACACAAATGACCAAACGTGGTAGATTTACAGGTAAAACTCCACGATTTAAGAAAGCGATTGTTACTCTTAAAGAAGGTCAGACTATAGATATTTTCGGTGAAGTATAAGGAGTGAATCAATGGGAATAAGAAAATTAAAACCTGTAACACCCGGAACAAGATTTATGTCTGTTTCTTTCTTTGAGGAAATTACAAAAACTAAACCTGAGAAATCTCTTACTGTTGCTATTAAAAAATCCGGTGGGAGAAATAATCTTGGCAGAGTTACTGCTCGTCACATTGGTGGGGGACATAAACGCAGATATCGAGTAATTGACTTTAAGAGAAACAAGCATGATATTCCGGCAAAAGTTTTTTCAATTGAATATGATCCTAATCGTTCTGCGCGAATAGCTCTATTACACTATGTTGATGGTGAGAAAAGATACATTTTAGCTCCTGATGGATTAAAAGTAGGTGATATGTTAATGTCTGGTACAAAGGCAGAAATTAAAATTGGAAATGCATTAAAGCTAGATGAAATACCATTAGGAAGTTTTATTCACAACGTTGAAATGAAACCAGGTAAAGGTGGACAAATAGGTAGAGCAGCAGGCATATCAGTCCAATTGATGGCTAAAGAAGGTAAGATGGCACAATTAAAATTACCTTCAGGTGAAGTACGTATGGTTAGCGTAGATTGTTTAGCAACCTACGGAGTTGTGAGTAATCATGATCATGAAAACATCAGTTTAGGAAAAGCAGGGCGTTCAAGATGGTTGGGAAGAAGATCTAAAGTAAGAGGAGTTGCGATGAATCCTGTTGACCATCCTATGGGCGGTGGCGAAGGTAAGACTTCTGGTGGTGGTCACCCAGTTAGTCCATGGGGACAAAAAGCTAAAGGATTTAAGACTCGCAAATTAAAGGCAAAATCAAATAAATATATTGTTAAACGAAGAAGAGGATAATAGAAGATATGCCACGTTCTGTAAAAAAAGGTCCTTTTGTAGATATTAAACTCTTAGCTAAGATACAAAAGCTAAACGATACTAATCAGAAAAAAATTATAAAAACCTGGTCCCGAACAAGTACAATTATTCCAGATTTTGTCGGCCATACAATTGCTATTCATAATGGTAACAAAATGATACCGGTTTATATTACGGAAAATATGGTTGGACATAAACTTGGTGAATTTTCACCGACAAGAATTTTTCGAGGTCATCCAGGTACAAAAGCCGAAAAAGCTTCAAAGGTAAAGTGATATGGAGAAACAGATGGAAGCCGTAGCAAAAAGTAGATGGGTGGGAACATCACCAAGAAAAATGAGGATGGTTATAGATTTAATCAGAGGTAAATCAGTTGATAGTGCTATAGAGATTTTACACTTTCAACCTAAGCACGCAGCAAGAAGTGCAGAGAAAACTCTGAGATCAGCTGTTGCTAACCTGTTTCAGAAGGACGATTCGGTAAAGCATGATACTTCGTCACTTTTTGTGAAAGAAGTATTTGTTAACGAAGGTCCAACTGTGAAAAGAATGTTGCCTGCTCCGCAAGGCAGAGCTTATAGATTAAGAAAACGTTCGCATCATTTAACAATAAAAGTTGCAGTAAAAAGCTAAAAGGAGGATTTTTTTTGGGTCAGAAAGTAAATCCAATCG
>JAFGID010000150.1 GCA_016929735.1 Ignavibacteriales bacterium
AAGACTTTACTCGAGAGAATACTAGACTCTGTTACTAAAAATGATATCAATAAAATAGTAATAGTAATTGGTTATAAAGGTGAAAATATTGTTAAACTTATTGGCAATAATTATAATGATGTACCTGTTAAGTATGTTGAGAACAAAATATATGACAAGACAAACAATATATATTCACTTTACCTAGCAAAGGATTATTTAGAATCAGATGACACCTTACTATTTGAAAGCGATTTAATTTTTGAGGATAAAGTTGTTGCTAATCTTTTAAGTGATCCATTCCCAAATCTTGCAGTAGTCGCGAAGTTTGAATCTTGGATGGATGGAACTGTTACAACAATTGATGATAACAATTTAATAACTGGATTTATTCCAAAATCACAAATGAAATATAAACGGGTCGATAAATATTATAAGACAGTAAACATATACAAACTGTCCAAAGCATTTTGCGTTAAATCTTTTGTTCCGTTTCTCGCTGCCTATTCAAAGTCAATGGGTGATAATGAATATTATGAGCAAGTATTGCGTGTGATTACTTTTATTGAGAAACAATCTCTGAAAGCTTATCCTTTAACCGACGAAAAATGGTACGAGATAGATGATATCCAGGACTTGAATATTGCCGAATTAATATTTGCTGATGAGGATGAGGTCTTGGAATTTTATCAAAAAAGATGGGGAGGATATTGGCGCTTTCCAAAGTTGTTGGATTTTTGTTATTTAGTGAATCCATATTTTCCTACAAAAGAAATGGAATCAGAAATAATGCGAAGTTTTTCGCGTTTATTACATTGTTATCCTTCAGGTCTAAACGTCCAAAATCTTTTAGCTGCAAGAATGTTTGATGTCGCTCAGGAAAATATCGTTGTAGGTAACGGTGCTGCAGAGTTAATAAAATCTCTAATGAATATTTTAAAAGGAACATTTGGAATTGCTTATCCCACATTTCAGGAATATCCAAATAGATTGCCAAAAGAGAGAGTAAAATATTTTAAGCCATTTGAAATTTCAGATAGTCCCTTTTACGGATACAAAGAACTTGAAATGATAAGTAAGGAAGTTGATAATATAATATTAATTAATCCCGATAATCCATCTGGCAATTTCGTTAAGAAAAATGATGTAATTAAATTAGTTGACAATTTAAAGAAACAAAAAAAGCGACTTATTCTTGATGAATCATTTATGGACTTTGCTGAAAATCCAATTGATGAATCTTTACTAAATTATGATATTATTAAAAAATATGACAATTTAATTATTGTTAAAAGTATAAGTAAAAGTTATGGCGTCCCGGGATTTAGATTAGGGGTAGTTATATCGAGCGATTTAGAAATTATCTCAAAAATTAAAAATGATGTTTCAATATGGAACATTAATTCTTTTGGTGAATACTTTATGCAGATATTCGGGAAGTATCAAAAAGATTATGTTAAATCCTGTAAATTAATTTGTGCTGAAAGAAATAATATGTATGAGAAATTAAAGACGATAAGTTTTATAGAAGTATATCCTTCAAAAGCAAATTATTTCTTATGTAGATTAAGTGAGAAGTACACAGCGACAGAATTAACTAAATTATTATTAACAGAACATAATATTTTGATTAAGGACCTAACCGGAAAACCGGGGTTGGAAAGCGGAGAATTTATTAGAATAGCTGTTAGAGATTCACTTGACAACAATACTTTAATAAAAGTATTATCAGATTTATAGATTAATGAAAGAAAATAAAATATTTAAGCATATTCTCTATATTATCAGTTCATCGCTGTTTTTTCTTGCAGCAGGGATTTTAATTGTCCGAATATTTTTTATTATTAATAAAGTTTATGAATTTCTGGTAATCGAAAAAATAATATTGGGAGCTTTAGCAGGAGCAATAGTGGGGTTAATATTTTCGATTGTTTCATTTTCTTACTTAAAAGAGAAAACGATAAATAAATTAATATGGGTTGGTTTTATCGGGGCAATAATTATTTTTATTATTACAAGAATTTTATTTATTCATTCACAATAATATTTTAATAATGAATATCTTCAAGCAGTATAAGTCATCACTAAAAAAAATCGAAATAGAAGAAATCGGAGATTTGCTTTTCTTCAGACCTTTGGCGTTTATTTTAGTCAAGCTTTTTTACATAATGCCGATTACTCCAAATCAGATAAGCTTTTTGTCTATGGTGTGTGGAATTTTATCAGGTGTGTTTTTAGCTCAAGGAACAAGGAACAGTTTTCTGATAGGAGGCATATTAGTTCTTCTTGCTCAGGTAATTGATTGCTGCGATGGAATGATCGCACGGTTGAAGAAGAATGGCACAAAAACAGGAAGAATTATTGACGGTGCTGTGGATTATATAACAACAATCTCAATTTATATCGGTTTAGCAATCGGGTTATCAAAATTGTTAAATGATAAAGTAATTGAACTACCAATGCAACCTTGGTTATTGATTTTATTATATGGATTCTTTACTTTTATACATGCAATTTTTACCGATAAATATAGAAACAGATATGAACATTATGTTTATAATAAATCTTTGGACCCAAAATCTCAAATTAAAGAGTTTGAAGAAGAACTCGAACGAATTAAAAATGTTAGGGGAAAGTATTTAGATAAATTTCTAATACGTGCATACGTAAAGTACACAAAAATTCAATCTGGAAAATCAACAAAGGAAATTGTTAAGTATGATTCAAAGGATTATAAAAAATCCAATCGAATAATGGTCTTTTTTTGGAATTTTATCGGACCTTCAGAGCATATTCTGTTTTTTGCTTTGTCTGTCATCTTATTTAAACCAATGATTTTTTTCTACTTTGTAATTGTAATTTCTAATATTTATCTGATATTTTTATTGATAATTCAGTTTTTTATTAATAAAAAATTAAAAAAGAATTAATTATTTTTAAAGTATTATAATAAAACAATTTAATCTTATAATAAAAATATTTTTAGTAATAATCAGGTTAAATTTTTATATTTACACCGCAAATATTCAATAATTATAAGAAGTATGAGAAAACTCTTTCTACTATTTTTTCTTAGTATGTTTTCCCTAATTACTGCTCAGCAAAATCCAGTTTTTTTTAGGGCTTACTGTCCGGAGTTTATACCTGTCGGTTCCACTTATAATATATCTTTAATTAATAGAATTCATCTTTTAAATGCTGATAAGGTAGTCTTCTATATATTAATGGATGATGAAACAAATTTAGAATCTGTATTGCTTAAGAATTTGGAAATTAAAACAGCGATAAAATATAAACCGACAACTTACAAAAATCGAAATGAAAAATGTTATAGTATTATATTTGATATAAAAGATACAACAATCGACCTATCCAAAACTTTTCAGCTATTGTTAGATGTCTCCTCGAGAAGTAGAACTTCGAACAAAATTTATTTTGCAATAGAATTACAAAAGGGGAGTGATACGGTTCTTGTTTCTCAATCATCATTTGATAAAAATGGTGAAAAATTACCTACTATTAAGTTGAATTATTATTTACCACAAACTACCGCAGGTAATTTATTGCAAGTTGAAAAAAATGGTTTTTTAAAAGTGAATTTTAATAATGGTGAGGACGTTAAAAATTTACTTATTAGTTTTTGGTGCAAACCTCCGATATTTTCTAAATCATTTTTTGATATATCAAATACTCAGACAAATGAGATTATTCTTAATCTTTCTTCAAACGAATTTCAAGCAATAACTTCAAATGAACCTGAAGGATTCAAACATATTACGAATAAAATTATTAGTCGAAATACTTGGACTTATTTTCTGGTATTTTTTAATGATGAAAATAATCAAATAGAAGTATTTGCTAATGAAGAAATTCTTTTTACTATTCCATTCAAGCCTAATACCTATTTGAAAGATTTACAATTTAATTTTGTAAATGACGAAGATGAAAAATTACATATTGATTTATTGAAATTTTGGAAATTTGAAAATTCTTTGGATAATAACTTTGCAAATAAGCATTATAATTCCTATCAACCAGATAGCTCAAAATTATTGTTAGAATTAAATTTTGATAATAATGCAATTCTTAACAATAATTCAAATAATAAATTATTAAATCTGATAACAGAAAGAACAAAAATTACTAAATCGGATGCGCCTATATTTTCAAAGGCACCTGAATTAAATGTTAATATCTATGAAAATTATTTCCAGTTAGAATGGAAAATATTAGATTTGAATAATGCAGTTAGGGTGATAGTTGAAAAATCAACTGATGGAAAAACATATAAAGAAATAGGGCAGGTTTTTATATCAAAGAATAAAGAAGAAATTTACAATTTCCCAGATGCCAAAAATATCGAAGATAATATTGTTTACTACAGAATATATCAACTAAATAATGACGGCAGTAAAACATACTCCCAACAGATGAAAATAGGTCTTGGAGAAAAGAAAAATTTTATTTTACGCCAAAATTATCCTAATCCGTTTAACCCGATTACTAATATATACGTAGAAATATTAGAAAGTACAGAGATTGAATTATCGGTTTATAGTTTATCTGGGAAAAAAATAATAACACTTCAAGAGGGTACGCTTGGAACCGGTAATCATAGCTTTCAATTCGATGGCTCCAACTTACCATCGGGAATTTATCTTTACGAAATAAAATCACCAACACAATCTGTCGTTCAAAAAATGATTCTTGCTAAATAACTAACTTATACTAAGCAATGAAAGATGACATCTTTGACTTTTCAAAAGATTTAGTCTATTGTAAAAATTTTATCATTTTTCAAGATTATTTGTCCAAAGTAAATATGTCTTTTTTATAAAAGTTTTTTTAATGTTGAAATTGAAATTTTAAATTTCTATTATTGGCAAGTAATTATAAAAATATTTAATCATTTAGGAGTTTTTATGTTTGATAAAAATTATAACTTCACTGTCGTTGACAGATTTCTAAAATATGTCAAGTACGATACTCAATCGAATGAAGAAGAGACAAGATTTCCAAGTACTGAAAAGCAATTAGTGCTATTAAAGGATTTAATTGATGAATTGAAAGGAATTGGAATTAAAGATGCGGAAATTGACCAGTATGGATATGTATACGCAACCTTACCAGCAAATACAACTAAAGATGTTCCGACAATAGGTTTTATGGCTCATGCAGATACATCACCGGCAGTTTCAGGTGAAAATGTCAATCCAATTATTCACAAAAACTATCAAGGGAATGATATTATACTTCCAAAAGATAAAACTAAAATAATCAAGATTGAAGAGAATCCCGATTTGAAGGATATGCTCGGTTATGATATCATTACTACAGATGGAACAACTTTGCTTGGTGCTGACGATAAAGCGGGTATTGCTGAAATAATTGATGCCTTAAATTATTTACTAACCCATCCCGAAATAAAACATGGAACAATAAGAGTATGCTTTTCACCCGATGAAGAGGTGGCAAGAGGTACAGAACATTTTGATGTTGCAAAATTCAACGCAAAATATGCATATACAGTTGATGGTGGACAAAAAGGTGAAATTGAGACAGAAACATTTTGTGCTGACATGGTGGTCTTAAAATTTATTGGTAAGAATGTTCACCCGGGATATGCAAAGAATAAAATGGTTAACTCGATTAAAGTAGCATCATATTTTATTGATAATCTTCCAAAAGATAAATTATCACCCGAAACAACGGAAAAGAGAGAAGGTTTTGTCCATTGTGTTAGTTTTCAAGGAACGGAAGAAAGTACAACTTTAAAAATAATTATCCGCGATTTCGTAGCTGATAAATTGAAAGAATATGAAGATTTTATTGAAGGTATAGCAAAGAAAGCGGTTGAAGTATTCCCCGGTGCTACCTATGAATTTGAAATTAAAGAACAATATCGTAATATGAAATACGTTCTTGATGACCACCATCAGGTTGAACAATATGCGGTTGAAGCAATGGAAAGACTTGGGATTAAACCAATTAAATCCGCAATTCGTGGCGGAACTGATGGTGCTCGTTTGAGTTTTCAAGGATTGCCGACTCCCAATCTTTTTGCAGGTGGACACAATTTCCATTCAATTCTTGAATGGGTGGCAGTTCAGGATATGCAAGAAGCAGTAAAGACAATTGTTGAGATTGCAAAAGTATGGGAAGAAAAATCTTAATTTAAATAATATTTATTAAGCTGATAATTTTAAATAATTATCAGCTTTCCATCTAAAAAAACAACTTAGCAAATTTTAAAATCCCTTGACTCCAAGGTACTCGATGAGATATTCCTTTCTGCTTTTTGAATGAATCCAGATTATCTAAGTACCATTGATAATTTCTTATCAGGGCATCCTTATTTGAATACTTCGGTGTAAAATTTAAAATTTTCTCCGCTTTTTCAATTGAAACAAATGAATCTTTTGAAGCAGTTTCATATATCCATTTGTAAAGTGGAGATAATTTTAATTTCTCGAGAATTTTTAGACTAATAATAATAGGTTTTTCTGGTAAAGAAATTATTCGTTTACCATATCCAGCATAATCCAGAACTGCCTGATAGTCCTCTTTTATTGTCGTAAATTCTTTGGCTCCGATATTGAAAGTATCATTTACTACTTTTTCATCGAATTCAACGCATCTATAAATAGCGTCGCACAAATCTTCAACATCAAGAAGTTGATAACGATTATTTCCTTTTCCAATGACGGGAAAATTTTTCTTATCTTTGGCCCAGTCATATAGCATGGCAAAGACACCCAATCGTTCAGGCCCAATAAATGATTTAGGTCGTATAATTGGTATACACATTCCTCTTTCTTTAGCTTTTAGACATTCTTCTTCTGCTTTGATTTTTGCTTCTCCGTAAGGACCTACTCCTATTAATTCATCGTCTTCGTAAATCGGATGATGATCGGGTATACCATAAACTGCAGTTGATGATATATGAATAAATCTTTTTACATTATTTTTTTCTGCGGCTTCAACTAAAATTCTTGTTCCGTCTACATCAGTTGAAAATATTTCTTCTGGAGTATAAAGAGGCAATGCTGCAGCTGTGTGAACAACAATATCAATGTCGTTAAATACTTTTTCAACATCAGTTTGATCCCGGATATCCCCTTTAATTATTTCAATTTTATCTTTTATATCTGGATAATCGAACTCAGCAAAATCAAGCGAAACAATTTCATGATTTCGTTCAATAAGATACCTTATTAAATTAATTCCCAGGAATCCTGAACCACCGGTAATAAGAAATTTCATTTTGATCCTTTTTGTTATTTTTATTAATAGGGCTTATTTATTAAATACTAGACCTAGCCATTCATCCATCTGAATTATATCTATTTGTTTTAACCCCAATTGTAAATAATTTTTCATAATATCATCATAATCAATGTCTAACAATCCCGATAAAATTAATCTACCACCTTTTTCCATTTTATCATAAATACTCTCTTTTATGTCAAGAAGAATGTGTTTATTAATGTTTGCGACAATCAGCGAAAAAGCTTTTTCTTGTACCTGCTCAATCTCTCCAAGTCGAATATCAACTTTATATTTGACATCATTCAATTCAACATTCTCACGACCATTATCAAGACACCATTCATCATTATCAATCGCAATTGCTTTAGCAGCACCTAATTTTACACTTGCTATTGCGAGTACCCCCGTACCACTTCCTACATCAAGGACATAATCATCTTTCTTTATATACTTCTCAATTAGTTTTAGCATTATTCTTGTTGTTTGATGTTCACCTGTTCCAAATGACATTTTAGGGTCGAGAGTAATAACAATTTGCCCCGGTTTCGCAAGATATTTTTTTGATGTTGGTTTTATAACGATTTTATTAGTTACTTCGATTATGTTCAGCGATTTTTCCCATACTTCATTCCAGTTTTTATTTTCACAAATCTCTTCTGCTATCTCATAATTTTGAATTAGATTTTCTTTTTTTAATTTTTCCAAAATTGCCGAAATTTCCTGTTTTGTAACATTCTGCTCGGCATTAGCGAAAATATAAATCTCATTCTCTAATTCTTGAGTTCCTTCAATATCCAATATCCACATAATGCTTGAAATTAATTCAGCATTAAAAGGAATTGCTTTAATTTTGAATAAATTATAATTTTTCATTTTACATTGTATTTTTATGCCTCACAGACCACAAGACACAAAGAAAATCTTAAATACTTCTTTTGTATTAACGAATATTTTTATTTCATTTTACATAAAATTTTACAAATTTCGTCTTGTATATTTCTTGCAGTAGATGAACTACCGACAAAATTTTGTATCAAAATGGAAAAAGCAATTTGATTACCATTAGCAGCAGTTAAATATCCTGAAAGACAACTTACCCCACTAAGCGTTCCCGTCTTTGCATGTAAATTATTCTCGGCTTCGGTTCCTTTCATTCTTGATTTAAGAGTACCATCTATCCCTGCAATTGGAAATGACTCATATAAAACCTTAAATAACGATTTGTAATTGATGTAAAAATAAATTAATATTTTGTTGAGTAACTCAGCTGAGACTAAATTATAATGTGAAACACCCGAACCATCTACTAATCTATAATCAGAAGGGGTCAATCCAATAATTGTAATTAAACTATCAATCAGTTTAATCCCTTTTTCTGCTGAAGAAGGTTTACAAAAATATTTTAATCCCATCGCTCTTAAAGTCATCTCTGCGCTTAAATTGTCGCTTTCTTTATTTAAATTGACAATTACATCTTTGTATGGTCGAGCCAAAGTATAGAACAGATTTGCTTCGTTCGGAGTTACAGAAAAACCGAGTGTTCCTTTAATTATAATTCCTTCTTCTTCGAGTCTTTCATACATTAAATAAAGAAAATATTTAGCAGGATTACACGAATTAAATTTTGAGTATAGTCTTCCTGAGTTAATGTTTAATTCTCCAGTAATATAAATATCATCACTTCTATTTAACCAGTCTCGACTTACTCGTAATTTTGCGTTTTTATTTTTAGTTGTCTTTGCATTGTTGATTATTTTAAAATAATTAGTTGGCGGATTTAACTGAACCAATACAGCGGAATCAATCATTGTTGGTGAGCAAAATACTTCAATTGCAGCATCATTAATTATTAAGGGAGTAATATAAGGGAAATCTGTTGAGGGGTCATCATCCCACATCCAACCTTGTCCCCAGAACAAGGAATCAAAATTTGATAGGTCCCCATAGAGGTTTCCTTCTATTTCTTTTATTCCAAAGTTCTTAATATTTTCAACGAAAAGATCAAGGTCTTTTGTCGTAAAATCGGGGTCGCCTGTTCCGACAATATAAATATTACCAGTGCAAATAGAATCAATAATTTCACCTGTGTAATAAATTGATGTTGTAAATTCATACTCGCTAGATAAAAAGTAAAGAGCCGCGGCGGTAGTAATTACTTTCATATTTGAAGCGGGATGAAGAAGCAATGTGTTATTTTTTTTATAGATAGATTTTTTTGTTGTCAAATTATAAACATCAATGGAAATTTGCGCAGTCTTAAAAAATTTATTTTTCAATAATGCATCAATTTCATCTTTAACTGTTTTATTATCTTGCGGTAAAGCAAGCGACGAAATAAAGATGAATAAAAAAACTATCGCATTAAATTTTAATTTATTCATTTGCTACTTTCAAATTATTCAAAATAATTTCTAACATAAAATTCAGCACCAATCTCTTCTTCGACTAATTTTCTTGCTGCTTCTATATTGACATTTTCAAGTCCAACTACTGTCATAATCACTTGTGAATATTTCTTTGCTCCGCTTGCGAACTTTAGCATTTCAGAATGATATTCTTTCGAAACATTCATCAGTTTTGAATATTGATTTGCGTCAGAAGAGTTTAAACTTATTGAAACAATATCAATTAAATCTTTCAATTCAGTTGTGATATCTCGTTTGTTGATAATATTTCCGTGTCCATTTGTATTCAGTCTTGTCGTTCCACCATTTTCTTTTATATAATAAGCAATTTGCTTTACCACTTCCCATCTTATTGTTGGTTCGCCATATCCGCAAAAAACAATTTCTTTATATTTCTTCGGATCACCGATTTCGTTAATATATACGTGAGCAGGTGGTTCATCTTCTTCATTCATCTTTAAATTGTATCCACTAATAATCGGTTCATCTTTTCTGCCACAAAACACACAATTTGAATCGCATCTGTTTGTGATGTTTATATATAAATTACCTTTCAATTCATAAGTAAAACTTGTCTCTGTTTGTTTTCCAACCTTAAATAACTTATAAACATTATTATTTGTTACGCGACTAAGTTCTTTTAGTGTAATATTAAATAATTCAGCAATTCTTTCTGCGGTAATTTTCAGATATGACGGTTCATTTCTCTTTCCACGAAAAGGTTCGGGGGCCATAAATGGTGCATCAGTCTCTAAAAGAAGGTTTTTCGTTCCTATTTCAAATAATTTTTTTCTGATATCGTCAGTATTCTTAAAAGTAACATTTCCTGTAAAAGATATATAATGTCCCAAACTAATTAATTCTTTCGCTTCATCCACCGTTCCTGCATAACAATGAAATTGTGCTTTCAAACCTTGTAAACTATATTTACGTACAATTTCCATCGTATCTTGATTTGCCTCGCGATTATGAATTATTGCAGGAAGGCCAAGTGCAATTGCCAATTCAAGTTGTTGCTCAAATGCTTCAATTTGTTTTTCTCTCGGCGAAAAATCATAATAATAATCCAAGCCGATTTCACCAATTGCTACTATTTTTTTTTCTTTTGATAATTTATCAAGTGAATCAATAATTGAATTATCCCATTCACTCGTATCGTGCGGGTGAATTCCGATTGCCGCATAAACACCATCATACTGATTTGCTAAATCAATTGCTTGACGACACGAGGCAAGATTGGTTGACGGAACGATGATATACTCAACACCGGCTTCAATTGCCCTGTTGATTATTTCAGGTACTTCACCATTAAAGTTAGGATAGAATAAATGACAATGTGTATCTATGAACATAATTTTAATTGCTTATTTGTTAAATTGTTTTTAGTAAATCTCTCCAATAATAATCGCTTCCTCGCCGAGTTGCTTTGATAACCTTATTAAAAGATTTAAATCTTTCTTATTTATTACTGCAACTAATCCAATTCCAAGATTAAAAGTTTTTCGCATTTCAATATTTGATATCTTTCCCGTTTGCTGTATCAATTGAAATATCGGTGGAATTTCCCAAGAATTCCAATCAATATTGATTTTTAGATTTTTAGGAACAACTCTTTTTGTATTTCCCATTATTCCACCACCCGTAATATGAGAAAATGCTTTTATTTTTATATTGTCAACTAATTTTCTGATTAACTTTAAATATGAACGATGAACTTTTAGCAGCTCCTCGCCGATGGTTAATTTCAAAGGTGAAGGTTTTTCATTTAATGAATATTTCTCAAGCAAAACTTTTCTTGCAAGTGAATATCCATTTGTATGCAATCCTGTTGATTTGAATCCAATTAACAAATCACCTTTTCTTGTTTTATTTCCATTTATAATTTTGTTCTTTTCAACAATACCGACTATCATTCCTGCAAGGTCATATTCATCAAGAGCATAGAATCCGGGCATTTCGGCTGTCTCGCCACCAATTAGTGAAACGTTATTTTCTTTACAAGCAATAGAAAATCCCTTGACGATTTTTGTTGCTTTCTCTGGTACTAGTTTCCCAAACGCAATATAGTCCATAAAGTATTGTGGTACTGCTCCGCATACAGCAATGTCATTTACACAATGATTAACAAGGTCTTGTCCGACTGTATCGTGTTTGTTCAATGCAATTGCAATTTTCAACTTTGTCCCGACGCCATCAACACTTGAAACAAGTACAGGGTTTTTCCATTGTTTCAAATCTAGTTTATAAAAAGCACCAAAGTGCCCTATACCTTGTAAAACATTTTTTGAAAAAGTTGCTCTCGTCAAGGATTTAATATTATCAACCGTTTTTTCTCCTGCTGCAATATCAACACCAGATGATTTGTACGTAGTTTTCAATTTATTCTCAAAAATTATTTTTATGTTTGCAAAGTTACAAAGTTAATTTAATATGATAAAGATTAGTTCGTTAAAACAAATATAACTTCCAATTTTATCGTAAATATTCACTCAGATACTTACCCGTATGCGAATTTTTGTTCAAAATAACTTCTTTGGGAGTTCCTGCAACAACTACTTTTCCTCCTCTCTCACCTGCTTCGGGCCCTAAGTCAATAATATAATCAGCACATTTTATTATATCCATATTGTGTTCGATAATAATTATTGAGTTGCCTTTTTGTATCAACAAATTAAAACAAGTTATCAACTTTTTAATATCGTCAAAATGAAGTCCAGTGGTCGGTTCATCAAATAAAAATAGAATATGTTTTTTTTTATCTTCTTGAATTAAATGGTTCGCAAGTTTTATCCTCTGTGCTTCGCCACCACTCAAAGTGTTTGCCGGCTGTCCAAGTTTTATGTAGCCCAGTCCAACATCATTTAGGACTATTAAGTATTTCATAATTTTTTTATCGTTCTTGAAATATTGTATGGCTTCTTCAACTGTCATATTCAAAACATTAACAATATTTTTCCCTTTGTATGTAATTGACCTGGTCTCTTTTTTATAACGTGTTCCTTTGCAGTCTTCACATTCTAAATATAAATCGGCAAGAAATTGCATCTCGATTCTAACAAAACCCTCTCCTTGACAAGTTTCACATCTACCCCCGGGTACATTAAAAGAGAAATATCCGGGTTTAAATCCCCTTGCTCTTGCTTGTGGTGTCATTGCAAACAATTCACGAATTTTTTCAAAGCCACCGACATAACTTATAGGATTTGACCTTGGTGTTTTTCCAATTGGTGATTGGTCAACCATTTCTACCCAATCAAAAATTCGGTATCCATCAATACCTTCACATTTCCCGATTTTCGGTGGATTGCCGCCAAAGGCTTTTAATATATTTCCATATATAACATCATAAAGCAATGTACTTTTACCCGAACCACTAACACCTGTTAATACAACAAACTTATTCATTGGAATTTCAAGTGTAATATTTTTTAAGTTATTTTCTGCAGCTCCGATGATTTTAATTAAACTTGTTTTTTGAGTATGTTTTTTGTTAGGTACATCAATTTTTAATTTTCTGGATAAATATTTTCCTGTCAACGAGTTTTCATTTTCGAGTAATTTATCATAAGTCTGTTGAGCAATTATACTACCACCTTCAACTCCAGCACCGGGCCCCATATCAATGATCATATCTGCTGATTTTATCATTTCTTTATCGTGTTCAACAACCAAAACTGTATTCCCAATATCCCTCAAATTGCGAATAATGCTTATTAATTTCTCGTTATCACGAGGATGTAAGCCGATAGTTGGTTCATCAAGTATATAAGTGGTTCCAATCAAAGCAGAACCGAGAGCAGTTGCAAGATTAATCCTTTGCATCTCTCCACCCGATAATGTATTGCTCAATCTGTCAAGTGTTAAATATCCAAGTCCGACATTGTTCAAGTATAGCAGACGTTTTTGTATTTCTTTCAAAACTCTTACACCTATCTCAAAATCAGTTTTATCTAATTTTATATTCATGAAAAACTTGTTCGTTTTTTCAATCGTGAGTTTAACAATATCAAAAATTGATTTTTCATTTATCTTAACTTGCAAACTTTCTCTTCTTAATCTTGAACCTTTGCAAGCACTGCAAGTAGTATATCCCCGGTATTTGCTCAACAAAATTCTGATATGCATTTTATAGTTATCTTTTTCAAGAATCTTAAAAAATTTTCCAATTCCAACAAATCCATCAAAACCATCCCAAATTAATTTTTTCTGTTCCTCGGTCAATTGCTTATATGGGTTAGTTACAGAAATCTTTCGATTGGAAGCAACTCTAATCAAATCTCGCTGAAATTTACTAAACCTAACTGTTCGCCAAGGTGCAATTGCTCCTTCGATTATACTTAAATTTTCATTTGGAACAATTAAATCCATTGAATAATCAATTGTTCTTCCAAAACCCTGACATACAGGACAAGCACCAAAAGGATTATTAAACGAGAAAAATCTTGGTTCGGGTTCTGTATATTTAATTCCGCAACATACGTAAAATTTAGTGAAGTGTTTAATTTCAAGTTTATCATAATTTATAATAGCTAATCTCCCTTCACCTTCTTTGAATGAAATTTCAATGGATTCCGATAAATTTTCTCGAACTTTTCCTTTGGCTATTTTAAATCTTTCTAATATTACTATAATTCCTTCCTTAGTTTCAGGTAATTCAAATTTTTCATTAAGTTCAATTAATCTTTCTTGATAAAAAATCCTTACATACCCCTTCTTTCTTAGTAAATTTATTTCCTCTTCCATTGTTCTTCCTTCGTGCGCAACAATTGGAAAACCCAGTAAAAATTTATTTTCCTCATTCTGGTTTTCGAGCCAATTTGTTACAGTAGTGGTTGTATCTTTGATAACAATTTTTCCGCAACTAAAGCAATGTGTTTTTCCAATACGAGCGAAAAGAAGTCTTAAGTAATCATAAATTTCTGTAGAGGTACCAACTGTTGAGCGAGGATTTCGTGTTGTATTTTTCTGTTCAATCGCAACTGCAGGAGTAATTCCATAAATATAATCTACATCGGGTTTGCTTTTTCTTTCAAGGAATTGACGGACATAAGGAGACAGTGTTTCAACGTATCGTCTTTGCCCTTCGGCATAAATTGTATCAAACACAAGAGATGATTTTCCACTACCACTGACACCTGTAAAAACAATCAATTTATTTCTCGGTAGTTCAAGGTCTATATTTTTTAAATTATGCTCTCTTGCGCCTTTAATTACAATTTTATTATTTACATTTTTATTTTTACTCAAGTGAAATAAATTTTATTTTACCAAACAGCAAAAATATAAAAAAGAAATATAAGAGACTAAAAAAATGTGCAAATAAATTTACAATCTTTATTCTGATTATGGTAAATAGTAAAAATCTAATACAAAATAATCGAACAGAAACCATATTTTATTGGGCAACCTTTGAGAAACTCCTAATAAACCCAAAAAATGAATCTTATTGACTTATTCTAAATCATTAAAAAATTAGGTAATAAGGTTTTATTAGTATATATTATTGCTTTTTAGTAAGGTTAAATTTTACTTCAAGGTTGCTAAATATAAGATTAAAAGTTACTTCTCAATATTTTAATGAAAAAATTTGGAAGGATTCTATGATACAAGTTTCAAATCAATTTTTTAATTTTGCTTATTAAATGTAAAATCTTTTGTAAAATTTTTTCAGAGGTATTAATGAAAATCGATACAGAACTTGTAGTAATAGGGGCTGGTCCAGGTGGTTATACTGCTGCTTTTCTTGCTGCTGACTTAGGAATGAAAGTAACTCTAATTGATAAAGAGGATAATCCTGGTGGAGTATGCCTTTATCGTGGTTGTATTCCTTCAAAAGCACTCTTACACATTGCAAAACTTATTAGAGAAACGGAGCAATCTGAAAAATGGGGAATTAAATTTAGTAAACCCGAAATTGATGTAAACAAATTAAGAGAGTATAAAAATTCTGTCGTGAATAAATTGACTGGTGGATTAGGATTGTTGGTCAATCAAAGAAAAATAAATTTTATAAAAGGAACTGCAACATTTATAAATTCTTCTACTTTATCAGTCGAAAAGGATGATGGAGAAAAAATCGAAGTCGAATTTGAAAAAGCAATATTGGCAACCGGTTCAGTACCGATTCAACTACAGGGAATGCAAGTTAAACCTGAAAAAATTATGAATTCAACTCAGGCACTTGATATCGAAGAAATACCTGATAAGTTATTAGTAATAGGTGGTGGTTATATTGGGCTTGAGTTAGGAACTGTTTATGCTGCACTTGGAAGCGGAGTTACATTCGTTGAAATGCTACCTTCAATCCTTACAGGTGCTGACAGGGATTTGAGGAATGTTGTTCATAAAAAAATCAGCAGCATTTCGGAAAATATCTTGTTAAATAGTAAAGTCATAAGTATGACCGACCACAAACATGGTATCGAAGTAACTTTTGATGGTGATATGGGTGAAGAAAAAGTAAAAGTATTTAGTAAAGCATTATCATCAGTTGGGAGGCGACCTATCACTACAGGATTAGGATTGGAAAACACAAAAATTACAATTACTGAAAAAGGATTTGTTGAGGTAAATAGCAAAATGAAGACAAAAGACCCGAATATTTATGCTATTGGTGATATTGTGGGTAATCCGATGTTAGCACATAAAGCTTCGGCAGAAGCAAAAGTGGCAGTAAATAATATAGCTAATATTAATACCACTTTCCATTCTAAGTCAATTCCTGCGGTCGTGTTTACTGACCCAGAACTTGCTTGGTGTGGGATAACAGAAATAGAAGCAAAAGAAAAAAATATTGAAGTTGAAGTAGTAAGATTTCCATGGTCAGCAAGTGGAAGGGCTACAACAACTGATAGAAATGAAGGTATAACAAAATTAATCGTTGACAAAAAGACCGAAAAAATAGTTGGCGTAGGAATAGTCGGAGTTAATGCAGGAGAACTTATTGCCGAAGGGGCAATGGCTGTTGAATTAGGTTTGAAAGTGGAGCAAGTATCAGATATAATTCACGCTCATCCAACATTGTCTGAAACTATGATGGAAGCAGCAGAATTATTCTATGGTAAATGTACACATCTTTTTAGACCGGGAAGAAAATGAAAACTTTTTAGAGTGGTTATTTATTAATACCATTTTTATTAACGCAAAAACCCAGACTGGGGGAAATAGTCCGGGTTCCTGCTCGTAAGTGAAAATATTTAATATGCAATGTAAAATTAGTATCTTTTTGTAAAAATAGCAATAAAAAAATGAATAAAACTAAATATATTTTTGACTTAAGAATCCTACGTTCATTAATCAATATTTAAAAAATACAAGAAGTTTATTATATTTGAAACAAAAATAATTTTTATTTAATAAAAAGAGGTAAAATTATGAGAAAAGTGTTTTTATTAACTTCATTTCTTTTATGTATTTCATTTTTTGCTCAGAGTAATGAGGTCTTCACGATTGGTATTTCTAATATTCCTACCACTATTGAGAATTTTACTAGTGTAAGAGATGATTTATCTAATACTCCTCAAGGAGGTGCGGCAGTATTTGTTGTTGCAATGTTAATGTACGTCCAGGATGAAGAACTTGGTATACAAGCATTTACTATCGCTTTGGATAGAAATAATCTTGTTGAGGATAACTCAGGTTACAAAGGATTTAAACCTGATAAGTCTTTTACTTATATGGTTCAGAGTTATTTAAAACCACGACCTTATCTTGCTAATTCTTATATTTTAAATACAACTCACACTGATGGATATATTTTACCACAAAAGCCTTATAAAATCAAATTATCTACTAATCCATATAGTAATATCAGTGAGGATGAAATAAAATTATTTGTTGAATGTTCAGGTGCTGATAGTCCAAGACCGATAATAATGAAAAAGAATGATAAAGGGATTTGGAAGACATCAAATTATAGCAGTTTATTTGTAGGGATAAAGACGCCACCCGTAAGCGACGATTTGTAAAATTAAATTTTAAATTTTTAATCGGAAAACCAAATATCTGATATACTTGTTCCAATTACTTTAGTTCCGAAAAAGATATCAGCTATTTGAATTTTTACAATGTATTGAGCTATAGCTTCATTTGGATTAGCAAGTTTGTACCGTTTAATATAACTGGATAGAATTGAGTTTTTTGTCTGACTAATTCTATCCCAGTTTATATCTAAATTAAATGCTTGTACATCTTTAGTATCTTTTACAGAAAATACTTTTGTATCATACTTAACAGCTTCGTAAACACAAAACACCTCTATTTCATTGCCGAGAATATGTGCTGCAATATAAATTTGAACAGAAATTTCTTTACATCTGTTGAATTTGTTAAAGTCAGTTGAATTTTTGCAGTTCCCATTTCGAAAATGCAACTTTTGAGAATTCTCGGGAAGTCCACATATCACATACTCATTAATACCACCAGAACTAGTTCCTTCAGTCCAACACGTTGCAGGATTTTTATCGAAAAGATTGTGGGGTCCATAAGGTCCAAATTCTCTAATGTCTTCATTTTGATATTCAGAAGACGAGATATACGGATTTGTGCTTGAACAGAATAATAAAATTTCCTCGTAATCTGAATTTGAATTGAAGAAATTATTAAAATCCAAATCACGAGGAACGAAAAAAATCAATAATATGAAACAAATAGAATTTTTCAATTAAGTAAAACATTCAATGTTAATATTCAACCCATACATCAGATACGCATGTATCATCGTGTTTTTTCCCTTTGTATATATCATCTATTTCAAGTTTTAAGAGAAACCAGACTGTAAGTTCGCCACGGTCAGGATCGCTATAGTCACCCATATAATCTTCAATTACTTCTTCGCGAAATGCGATTAAATCATCCCAATCAATAGGGAGCATAATTTCATGAATTTTCATCTCATCTGCTAAGTTGATAGTAAACTCGTTCTCATATTTAACACAGTTATAAAAGCAATATAATTCCGTCATCTTGAAATAATTTTCTATACCGACGTATATTGTTGCTTTAAATCTTTTTACTCTGTTGTTATTTTCATATAATTGTTTTGATTTGTGATAGCCATTAGCTATTCGTAACTTTGTTATTCCTTCTTCTATTCCAAAAATAAAATATTCGCCTATTCCACTACCAGCAACACCTTCTGCCCAGCATTTGGTTAAATCATTATCAAAAAGGTTGTGCACACCGTAGGGACCAAATTGATACGGGTCATCGTTATTTAATTCTGATGATGAAATGTTAATGCCTGCTTCTGAACAATATGCATTAATTTCTATCCAATCGAATTGCGCATTTTTTGGAATGTTGGTGTCATCGTCATATTGAGCATGTGGGTCGTATTCATCTTGATTATCATCATTATTTTGGATTTGGTCTTGAGATGTGTCTTGGTTATCAGGTGTATCCTTTTTATCTTTATCACAAGATATAAAAAGAAAAGCTAACGCGAGCAGAATAATAAAGAAATTTTTCATTTAATCCTCGGCTTTTTTGTTAATACCTAATTATTTAAAATGGAAAATTATCCTCCTTTAAAGATTTTGAAATATTTGACATCGGAATTTCGCTTAGTTGGAGTTCAAGATTTTCAAATCGAGTATATTCCTTTAAAAACTTAAGCCGAATATCTCCAATAGGTCCGTTTCTTTGTTTTGCAACGAGTATTTCGGCAATGCCTTCTGTTGAAGTGCTATCATCGGCAAATGATTCTATACCATACACTTCAGGTCTATATAAAAACATTACAACGTCAGCATCTTGTTCAATAGCCCCGGATTCTCTAAGGTGCGATAGCATTGGTCTTCTGTCCTTTCGCTCCGATTCTGTTGCACGGCTTAACTGGGCTAATGCAATTACTGGAATATTAAGCTCCTTTGCTAAAGTTTTCAGAGTACGTGAAATCATTGAAATTTCTCTTTCTCTGCTGTCAAATTTTTGCTGTGTCGGACTCATAAATTGGAGATAATCAACGATAATAAGTTCAATTTTTTGTTCGGTTTTTAATCTTCTTGCTCTTGCTTTCAATTGCATAACGTTTAAAGAAGGGGTATCGTCAATAAAAATCGGTGCATCGCTTAATTTTTTGGTAACGGCAACAATTTTTTTTTGATATTCATCTTTCTTAAATTTACCAGTTCTTAAACTATGTGCATTCATTTTAAGTTCAGCAGACAGAAGTCGTGTAACTAACTGAACAGCACTCATTTCAAGGGTAAAAAATGCTATTGGTATTTTTCTATCAACAGCAATGTTTCTTGCAACAGAAATTGCAAATGCAGTTTTTCCCATTGCGGGTCTGCCGGCAATAATGATTAAATCTGATTTATGAAATCCAGCAATTATATTATCTAATTCTTTATAACCTGAAGGTATAAAAAACCCCGTACTCTTTTTTGAATGAACCATCTCAATTAGTTCGAGAGTTTCCATCATCACTTTTCTAAGTGGTTGACTCGAGGATTTCAATCCTTCTTGTGAAATATTCATTATTTGTGTCTCAGCGCTATCTACGATATCAAACACATCATCTGTCCCTTCGTAAGCGGAGCTGGCAATCTCCATTGAAGTATTAATCAATTGGCGTAATATCCATTTTTCGAGAATAACTCTTGAGTGATAGTCAACGTTTGCAGCAGAGGATAGATCTTCTGTTAATTTGCTTATATATCCTGCACCCCCTGCAGCTGTTAATTTGCCACTTTTCTTTAATTCTTCAAATAATGAAATGGTGTCAACTGGTTCATTTGATTTAAATAAACTATCAATCGCATCGAAAATTACTCGATGCTTTTTATCATAAAAACATTCTGATTTTAATATATCGAAAACTTTAGGCAGTGCCTCCTCTTCGAGTAGCAATGCCCCAAGTACATATTTTTCCACCTCTAACGCAGCAGGTGGTTGACGGGGAGTATCTTTTATTTGTGCTGATTCCTTCAATTTATAGTTTCTCTAATTAACTAATTCATCATATAATTTTCTAAAGTTTTGAACATCAACCCAGCAATCCTTCTTCCAGTTAGGATTACGAAGCAAAGCAGCTGGATGAAATGTTACCATTACTTTTATTCCATTTAGTTCGTATACATTTTTACGTAAATTTCCCAACGTTGTGTTTTTATTCAACAAATTATTTGCTGCTACCAGCCCAAGGCATAAAATTATTTTCGGCTTTATTATTTCAATTTGTTTGAGTAAGTGAGGACGACAAATGTCCATTTCGCTTGGAAGCGGATTCCTATTATTCGGTGGACGGCATTTTAATATATTGGCAATATAAACATCTTCACGCTGAAAATTAATTGCAATCAGAATCTTAGTCAGTAGTTGTCCAGCACGTCCCACAAAAGGTTCGCCTTGTTCATCCTCATCAGCTCCTGGTGCTTCACCAATCAGCATTGCTTTTGCTTTAGGATTGCCAACTCCAAAAACAAAATTTTTCCTCGTCTGTCCAAGTTGACATTTCTGACAGGTGTGAATTTTCTCGTAAAGTTCATCAAGCGTTTCACAATTTTCGAAATCAGAATTAAATAATGTGTTGCTTGTCTCTATTTCAATTTTTTTAGTTTCAGGTATGATGGAAGAAGTTTCTTCTTCAACAATTTTTTTTGTTAAACTAATTGAAGAATATAATTCATCGCCAAAAATTAGTTTCTGAACTTCAAGGGCTTCAGCGATTTTATTTTTAATATTATCTTCCATCTAAATCATTTATAACTTTATCTTGTCATCTCTGTATTTGAATTGCAATTTACCTTCCATAAGCTCGTTTAAAGCTTCCAAATGAGGCTTTGGCCTGTTCTCAAATTTCAAAGAGATTTTGTATTGTTCGGGATTGTGTTTTTCTTCAAGATCGTCTTCAGGACTTGTAACAATCTCATTTATCAAAGTATTGTATTCTAATTTAGTCTCGTCAATTATTTGACGTGCTCTCTTAGCTGAAATCATTGAAGCTTCGTAGACACTCTCGCTCTTACCAAGAACTGTGTCAAGATTAATCGGTTTTAGTTTCATTTTATTCTCCTAATTTATTTCTTTTTTAATTATTTCTAATACTTCTTTTTGTGCTTTTTCTAAATTATCATTTATAACAATATAATCAAATTTATCCTTAAATGACATCTCTAATTTCGCTCTTTCAAGCCGCTTTTGTAAATCCATCTTTGATTCAGTTGCTCTTTCAATTAATCTTTGTTCTAATGTTTCAAAATTTGGTGGTGAAATGAAAATTAACACAGAATCGCTGTAAATTTTTTTTAAGTTTAATGCACCTTTAACGTCTAATTCAAATATTACGACTTTATTTTGTTCGATTTTTTCTTCTATCAGCTTTTTTAATGTTCCATAATAATAATCATAAAATCTTTCCCATTCGACAAACTCATTATTCTTTATCTTTTCTTCAAATTCTTTTTCGCTCAGAAAATAATATTCAATACCATTTGTCTCTTTTTCTCTTTTAGGTCTGGTAGTTGCAGAAATAGAAAAGACAAAATCGGGAAATAATTTCAATATATGTTTAACTAAGGTTGTTTTTCCTGAACCGCTGGGAGCAGAAAAAACTATAAGATTATAATCTTTCAAATTCTACTCAATATTTTGAATTTGTTCTCTTATCTTTTCTAATTCTTCTTTTATCAGGATGCCCCTCGATGTAATCTCTGCAGATACCGTTTTACTATTGATTGTGTTTATCTCTCTGTTCATTTCCTGACATACAAAATCCAACTTACGACCAATTTCATCCGGAGAAGCAAGAGTATTTAGAAACATTTTCAGATGCGCTTTTAATCGAACGCATTCCTCAGTTATATCGTGTCTTTCAGTTAAAATTGCAAGCTCCATTTTAAGCAAATCTTCGTTATGCTTAAGCTGTTCTAATAATTTAACACTCCTTGCCTTTATCTTTTCAAAATATTCATCAACTGAAGTTTTTGTGTTTTTTTCAATTTCATTGACATAAGACTGAATTTTTTTTATACGAGAAGTAAAATCTTTCTTTAATTCCTTACCTTCTTTTAATCTCATTTTTTTTAGATTCTCAAGAGCTATGGAAACAGTCTTCAGAATTATATCATAATTAGCTTTAGGATTTGGTATTGTTGTTGATAAAAATAAATCCTTAAAATAGAGTATTGTATTTAAATCAATTTTACTTTTATCATTAGTAATTTTTTTTACACTATGTAAAAAATCAATTACCTTTTTGAGTTGATTCGGCTCAAAGGACAAATAACCATGATTAAATCCATTACTCCTTACATTAATAGTAAGAGCAATTTTTCCTCTTTTAATATTTTCCGAAACGAGTTTTCTAATCGTATATTCAAGTCCGTTAAATTCAGGTGGAAGCTTTACAACTAAATCTAAATATCTATTGTTCAGAGCTTTAATTTCAGCGTCAATAATCAAATCGTCGTGTTTAATTGATCCACGACCAAAACCGGTCATACTTGAAATCATAGAATTTTCCAAAAAATTGGTTTTAAATTTACGTAAAAATTAAATTTTATCAAAAATTATTGTTTTTTAAAATTAAGTAAGTATTTTTAAATCCTAATGTTATAATATTTTCTAACAATAAAATTTGGTATTTATGCCGCTTTGGGGTGAATTTGCAGCATTAATAACTGCAGTCTTTTGGTCGGGAACGTCAATTGTCTTTACAGAAGCATCGCTTAGAGTTGGTTCTGCATTGGTCAATATAACCAGATTATTTTTTGCGATAATATTGTTATTTATAGTAATTTTGATTTCACAACTTCAATTTAACTTATCGTCAAGCCAACACACAAATTTAATTATTAGTGGAATTATCGGTTTGGTATTTGGGGACACCTGCCTTTTTAAGGCGTTTCAACTTATCGGTGCAAGAGTAAGTATGCTGATTATGGCTATAGCTCCACCAATTGCTGCAATACTAGCGTATTTTTTTCTTGACGAATCTTTGAGTATAGTCGGCATACTTGGAATTATTATTACAATATTCGGTATCGCTATTGTAATAACACAGAGAGAGGTGGGAACAAAAAATAGGGGCAGGATTAATAAAGTTGGAATACTATATGCTCTTGGGGGCGCAATAGGGCAGGGGGTAGGTCTAATATTTGCTAAAGCTGCATTTAACGAGGGAGAAATAAATAGTTTTGTAGCAGCATTTATCAGAATAGTAATTTCGTTTCTGGTTATGGTACCATTTTTTATTTATAGAAAAATTATTCAAAATTCAATAAAAGCTTTTATCAAGAATAAACTTGCATTACTCTTTACATTAATTGGTTCAGTCATAGGGCCATTTCTGGGAATTACTTTTAGTTTGATTGCTATTGCTAACACACAGGTTGGGATTGCTTCAACAATCATGGCAACACCACCTATTTTAATGTTACCTCTGGTTAAAATAATTTACAAGGAACAACTTTCCGTTGCTTCAATTCTTGGTGCTTTTCTGGCGGTTGTTGGAGTTGCAATTTTATTTCTTGTATGATTTTTATTCATTTAATTATTCAGAATGTTTTATTATCTTCGTAATGGGATTAAATTGAAATAACAGGAGTGTTGAAAATGAAATTACAAATAATTGATAAGAGTTTATACTTCAAAGGATTGCTTTTATTAATTGGAAAGGATAAAATAATTTCAAATGAAGAAAGAAATTATATCCTTAAGATTGGAAAAGTTTTAGGATTTGAAAAAGAATTCTGCAAAAATGCAATTGATGAATTATTGGAAAATCCTTATATAGAGGATGAACCACCTGTATTTTCAAAAAGAATTATTGCTGAGAGTTTTATAAAAGATGGATTGAAAACGGCCATAGTTGATAGGGATATAGACCCGATTGAACTTGAGTGGTTAAAGATTGTCGCCTACGAAAACAAAATCGAAGAATCTTGGTTCTTACAGAGTCTTCAGGAAATAGTTAAAGACCATCCCAATTGTCTTGCCGAAAATAAATTAAATGTATTAGGACTAATTAAATAATATAATCATGTCTAAAATAGAAATTTTTCAAGGAGATATAACAAAACTTCTGGTGGATGTAATTGTTAATGCTGCGAATAAAACTCTGCTCGGCGGCGGTGGAGTTGATGGCGCAATTCACCGTGCAGCCGGACCGGAATTACTGGCAGAATGCAAGACACTGAATGGTTGCAAAACAGGTGAGGCGAAAATCACGAAAGGTTATAATTTACTAGCTAAATTTGTTATCCATACTGTAGGACCTGTCTGGTATGGTGGTAATAAAAACGAGGATGAATTACTTGCTAATTGTTATAAAAATTCATTAAAATTAGCAGTTGAAAATAATTGTAAGACAATTGCCTTCCCTGCAATTAGTACAGGTGTTTATAGATTTCCATTCGAAAGAGCAACACAAATAGCAATTAAAACCGTCCGAGAATTTTTGGTTAATAATGATAATATTGAAAAAGTGATTTTTGTTTGCTTTTCGGAGAGAGATTATACTATTTATAAAAATTTTATTCAGAAATAATTTTGACCCCACCCCTACCCCTCCCCTTAGAAAGGGGAGGGGAATCAAAAGTTTCACTCCTTAACAAGGGAACGGGAAT
>JAFGID010000151.1 GCA_016929735.1 Ignavibacteriales bacterium
ATAGCAATTTCACTAAGTAATTGCATAATCTCATCAGTAATATACCTACAATCAATTCCTTGGTTGAAATCCACATATCGATGTTTCCCGATCTTAAGTAAGTGGTTGTTAATTAGGTTATATATTTCTTGATAGTGATGATCTAGTACTTCTAGACTTAATTGGTATTTGGGTCCCATATGAATTTCATTTAGGAGCTGAGTAAATCTTTCATTCTCGGATTTTCGCTTAATTCTTCTATTCGCAACCCAATACAGATATTTAATTAGTTTCTCTGAGAATATGTCCTTATTCTGTGTATTCTTCTCAGCAAGAATATATTGATAATAAAATTTTAACTTGTTCTGCTCGAAATACATAGCATTTCGATGAAATCCAAGACTCTTAATATCTTTAATTATCTCCTTAAATCTGTTTGATGCTAGAACATTATTATCTAGAAGTATAAGATCCTTCTGTTCTCCATATTTTTCTCGTATTGTTTCAATTTGAGACGTCACTGAGATATAATTTTTATAAACCGGTTCTAACTTAGGAACAGCACAAAAATCACAACATCTGGTACATCCTCTTGTCGCATAAGTGAGATAACCTGTAAATTGAGGATATTTGTATTCAATAGTTTCAAGAATACTATAATCAGGTACAAGTCTATCGACAATTATATCATTCTCATCGAAAATTCCAGGTTTGTCTAATAGTCCAGTAATAATATTTTTCCCAATTTCAAGACCTGTTCTTTCAGCATATATTTCTGGATTTAAAGAAACAGATATACCTCCTAAATATATGGTTCCATTTTTCTTTACTAGTTTCTTAGCTAGTTCGACAGCATCGAGCGTTTCAATAAAATTAAATGTAAATAAGGATGTAATATATACCCTATCCCACAATTTTTCGTAGTAGTAATCTCTCCGATAATATTGCAATATGTTTTCAGTAGTAAATACTGAGTCTTTAGGGACTAGAGACAATACCTTATCTAATCCAATTTTTGAAGGTTTCTTCATAAATTCGATGATAGAATCCTCTAGCCCATTTCGATCTTCAAGTTTGAACAACTGCTGTCTTATCTTTAACAGACAGGCCTTCGTTTTTTCTTTCTTTAAATAATCCTGAAGCTTTTCTTTAATGAAAGTTACTTCATGTCCAAGAGATTTGTGATAAGCACTTATTTTCATTAAACCCAAGGGTGGATATTTATTGCGATAAAATGGTTCAATTAATAATACTTTCATTATAAATCTTCAACTTCTTCAGTTATATTAATTCTAACAAAATCATTTGCCACTTAATAATCAGAAAATTTTTTTTGGGTCATATTCACAAGCGAGTAAATTAGATTTAATCCTTTTCTTTTGGATTTTTATCTTCAAGCCTTGATAGGATTTTTTCTTGAAGTTCCATTGCTTGACCTGAGGGTAGTACTATATCTATTACCTCAAAGATTTCTCGTACGACTTTTCTTACTTCCTTTGAGTAACTTGATGGTAACCGATTAACTTTGTATTCACCATTAGCTTCTAGATTACTTTTAAGATTTTCAAGTTTGACTTTAAGTTCTTCTTTCTGAACTTCAATCTTTTTTAAATTATTTTCCCTTTGAGCACTTCTTGTGTTTTGAGGTGATTTTGTAACAATACGTTTTAAATCTTGATCAAGCTGCACAATCTTCTTATTTATTTTTTCCTTACTTGAATTAGTCAATCCTTTATCAATTTCAGATTCTATCAATGCTATGGTAGTTTGACTTCGTTCAATAGTTTTTCTATACCCCCTATCTTTCGAGGCTTCATGAGGCATTTTAGCCAAAACTTCTCGGGTGAATTTCTCCACACTTTCTTTGAGCTGAAAATAAGCATCATTCTCCTCAAAATCATCTCTTCTAGCATTTGGAATAAGGTTTTCATCAAATACATAAAGTTCACCTACAAACCATCTATTGAATCGTCTGTATGTAGGATTATTACCAAAAAACGGATCTAATGTATAGTTATCCCCTATTAGGATATTCTTTTTCCTAACTCTAATTCCACTAACATTATTATCTTTTATCGAACCCGACAATTCTGAGATGCCATACCAACCAATGTAATGTAATTGTCCATTTTCCTTATATCCCTTGAAGAAATCAATCTTCTCAATGAAATCCTTTTCCTTATTACCTGCTAAAAATTTCCTTCTATAGGGTTTATAAATTGGCTCATTTTCAAAATAAATATTGTATTCTTCTGGCGTAACTCCATGTTCTTCTAAGTATTCATTTATAATCTTAAGATTTGTGAACTGTTGATAGTTGAAGGGTACTGGAGCAACTTGAGATAGGTAATCTTTAATCTCGTTAATATCCAGGAGATTTGAACTTCCTTTCACAATACCAATAAGTTGTACCTCAAAATAATGTGTATCGATAGGTTCGGGCTCCTGGATTATACTACTTACTTCATCAACAACTTGTATTAGGTCCTTATCTGGCTCAACATCTGGTTGAAGCAAGTATCTTAAACATTTGCAGTCCCATGTTGCAATTGTCTTGTTCTCTTCACCTTTATAGCTCGTAATGAATTTTAATTCATCGCAGTATCCTAGCCCCCCAAGTCTCCCAATCCCTCTAAAGCCTCTTTGATCTTTAAAGTCCTTTTCCGATTTCCCAATATCGCCTAACACTTTGTACACGCGGCCTGCTTGGACCCCTGTTCCATTATCTTTAATAGTTACCTTACGGCTACTATTATCAACCTTTATATCAATGCAGCTTTTACCTTTCTCCAGTATACCAAATTCATAAGCCTTATCAATTGCATCGGATGAATTTTGAATATATTCACGATAGATAATACGATTGTCCTTGTACATTCCCGTTGTTAGGGACTCCAAGACATTTTTACCAACAACAATCGCCATTATTCCTGGGTATTTTGATTATATGAAGGAAAGGGAAATTGAATTTTTAACAGTGACCTAAAGATTGGATGTTCAATTATTAAATCGCCTTTCCCTAATCTTGTCATCATATTATTAAATACCTTAGGGATAAATCTATACCCGGGTTTAGATATTTCTATTGCATTTGTTCTCCCATAAGCACTTGTTGAGCAGTTGCCCGTAACCTTATCATTAATAGCACTCCGAAATTGTTCTGCAGAAAAGAGAATGATTCCCATTGACCTTCCTCTTTCTGTAATTTCAAGCAGACTATTTAGTATTGGTGAGGTTTTCGGAGAAGTGGTTGAGGCATATTTATTTAATTCATCAACAAACACTATTATTCTTTTCGGAATATCCTCTTCTGCTCTATCTGTCTGTCCAAGTTTGAGTTCATAAACGGAACGTACAATATCCCCGAACACAAAACACTGTAGTTGTTCGTCAAGCTTGGCTATATCAACACAGAAAACTTCGTTCTTCTTAATTCTAGTTATCTCATCTTTTAGAAAACGTTGTTTCATGTTATTAGGGCCCTTGTTGATTTGAAAAATATCATTACTAATACTTTTCTTTATTAATCGGCTGAATCTTTTCCATGATTGGACAAGTATATCAGATTGTTTACCACCTTGTTTCTTTGTCGCAGTATATTCGGAAAGTTTAGTCTTAAAAGAATTCCAGTCCAATCCTTGAAAGTCATAGCTTTCCGTGATTTCATTTAAGATGGATTCAATTGTCCGGGCAGGATCATCTATATTGCTAAATAATAGATCAAGTTGATTGCTCTGATTTTCAATATTACATGTTTCCTCGTAAGTGTAAATGAAGTTGAAAGCCCTGTTTGTTTCATTTTGGTTAATGAGCACGTTATTCTTTAGGTACGTATTACTATATGATCTCGCGGGATCGTTCTTGAAAGGATAATAGTAATTGACATTTTCAAATGGTTTACACTTTAAACCACATCGCTCGTAATCTTCCTTTTCATTGTGTTGCATCTTAGGATTCAATTCGTCTAATCTTAGCAAATCAGCCCCTTTCACATTCAGAATAATATAGGCTATATCATCTCTCTTTTGCTGAATAGCTTGTAATAGAAACATTGCATAGGATGTCTTGGTTGCTAGTCCAGAAATGCCAGAAATATTTAAATGTGCTCCTTCGGGTCCAATAAGAAAATCGCTGTTGAACGAGATTGGTACGCTAATGTTATTTGACATCTCAATAAATCCAGCAGGAATTGGATTATCAATCGCATCTAATCCAAGAGCTTCAATAATCTCCTTTTCACTGCAAAAATATACCTTGCTTCCATCAAGAAGGGGCATATAAATTTGTTCTTCAGTATGTTTAGAGTGGTTTGAAATTACTTTGCATTTTGCATAGTTAATACCTAGTTTCAATGTCATTGGTTCAGATAATACATCTCCAAAATCTGATGAAACATAACTATTGAAATATCCAGAATCATCCGTCATATGCATAATCTCCTCAACTACCCCATAGGTATGTGAGTTTTTGTAATGATCAACTTTTACAATGTCGAAAGGCCTAATTATTACGTCATCTTTAAGCCAAAAACTAAATTCATCTACTGAAGTTGGCTGCTTCTCACTTGCAGCTACCTTGCCGATTATATTCATATTAGAAGATATTTAGAAAAAAATTGTCACTTACAAAATTGCTTTTCAGATATTGCTCAGTCAAAAAAATGGGATAGATGTGATTAGCCCATCTATCGTCTTTACCATAACAGGTTACATTTCGTTCCGCAATGATAGCACTAGATATTTCATCAACTAAATCAGTACTTAAACCTGATGCTTTTTCTTTCTGAGTTGTAGCCATTTTTTCTATCTTAATCACTCCGTCTAAAGGATTCTTAGAATATTTCTTTTGTCGTATTCTAAGATACCACGCTCCAATACTAATGCTTCGCCCCTTCTTTTGAGCATCATATTTGTAAACGGGAGTCCTTTCGCCATATTGTAGTTCAGTTAAATAGTTTCCAATCTCTTTACGTTTGGTTTTAAGAAGATTATCAAGATGAGGATTAAAGTTTTTAGAGATACCTATAACATTCTCAAAAATATATTCATTCTTTTCATTTATCCCGCTATGTTGCAATGAACCATCTATTATCAGCATCTTATCTGTGGATAAGTCCTTCGAGTTAACCATTTCACTTACAAGATCTATCTCCATTTTTAGCATTTCAAATTGAATTTTGGCTATAGCTAGGTTTTCGAATGGGCGATCAGGATTTTTTGAGTATTGGTATTTCAGTACCCTATCAATTTTAATTCCATGGACAGTTGTTTTTGATAGCTCCTTTGCCAATTCATCCATTTGACCTCCAATTCTATCGGGGACAGTAAGGACGTTTTGAGTGACTATTTTATATTTTTTAAGCTTACCCTGTTTTCTTTGACATATACCTGTTCCTATTTGGCCAGCAATAATTGGTAAGAATTTATTATCTGTTGATGCAAAATCAACTATTTTATATGTTCTCCTGGAACCATCCAAAAAAAACCTAAAAATTGAAACAGGGCTTTTTAGAAGAATGGTTTTGAGTTTTTTACCTGATGGATTATCGTCTTCAAAGACAATATTAGAATTAAACTCTTCTCCTATATCTTGATATTCTGGAGGGATTCGGTGGTCCAGTGTATAACGATCCGAATAATAACACTTACCGCCACTATACGATTCAATTAGATCTATGATTAAGCCCATAGAGAAAGTTAGGATGAAATATCGTCATAAATTTAGTAATTACATAATAGTAATCAAAAAGATAAATGATATAATATCCCTTTCGGTAGTTGAAATCCTACCACTTCTAATCTGCTTGTGGAAGCAAAGAGATTCAATATTATTAAATCTCATTTCTCCGGATTAAAAATGAATCTTTATACTATTCTATCAGAGTTTAATATGATTCTAGTAGTGAATGGTAACCTTCTACTATTATAATTTCAAATTGTGCCTAAGATAGGGAATAGAAATATTAATTAACAATATACATTTCAACTCATGTACAGTAAAAAAACTCTATATCGTTATTGCCAAATACTCTGTACTCTTGTTTACTGAAAATCGTTTATCTTTATTTACCGATTACACAAAAACTGATGAATTTCAATATATTTAATAACGATCAGTTAACGTAATAAATTTAACTATGTCGAAGATATTAATCGAACACAATGGTATTCCTGGAATTATTAATCACAATCTTTACGAGATTGGAAAAGTTACTTATGTAGTTGTGTATAAAGAAGGTGATTTTAACTATATAAGAAAAGATTTTGAAAATGTCTCAGATGCCATAAACTTTGAATCAGAAAATGATACAAGACTCGTTTTTGCTCAGTTGAAAGGTCTACGCAGAACAAGGGATAAAGGCGAACAAGAAAGGTTTGTCATTCGGAATATTGAGTTTCTCAATACGGGATTTCCTATAAGAGATATTGTAAAGATAGAACATGATGACTTCGCGTTAATAATTAATTATGGATTTGAACAATTTTCTATAAGGAAACATAAATCCTATAAAGTTCCTTCATCCTATCACATAATATACAAAAGAGGAAAAGAAATTGAAAAGGAGAACAAGATCGAGTTTGAATTCTATAATTCTTATTTTGAATTTGTCCCGAGATATGAGGATATTTTTTTAGAGACAATATTTTTTTTGGATGTTATTAAAAAAAACAATGATGTTTCAAATGAAACAGACATTGAAGCATACTTTTTTCAAGCGAAAACAAGAGTTGAAGAAAAAGGAAAATTTAGTATTAAGAAAGACGATATGCAACGACCAAAAACCTCATCATTAGAAGAATATGTAACGTTAGATAATTTGATTGGATTGGAAAAAGTTAAATTAGAAATTCAAGAACTTAAAGCCTTAGCGAATTACAGACAAAAAAGAATTGAATTAGGTTTGCCAGTAACACCGAATACATTACACATGGTTTTTACAGGTAACCCTGGAACTGGCAAGACGACAGTTGCTCGCCTGCTTGGACAAATATATTTTGATATAGGAATTCTTACCAAGAATATTGTAGTAGAAGCAAGCAGACAAGATTTGGTTGGTAAATTTATAGGGCACACTGCACCAAAGACACAAAAAGTTTTTGAGCAAGCACTCGGTGGAATATTATTTATTGATGAAGCCTATGCTCTTCTTCAAACAGGGCATGATTTTGGCAAAGAAGCAGTAGAGACTCTTTTAAAATTAATGGAAGATAATAGAGAGAAAATTGTGGTGATTATTGCGGGTTATCCAAAGGAGATGGAAGAACTCATTTCATCAAACCCTGGATTGAAATCACGTTTTTCAAAAACTTTGCATTTTGATGATTATAGCAAAGAAGAATTATTACAAATATGCTTAAAGATGGTATCGGAGTATAACAACACTTTAACTGAAGGAGCTAAATATAAGATTGAGTATCTCATTGATTTAAATTATGATAAAGGAGCATTTAATTCAAATGCACGCATAATACGGAATATTTTTGAGGCAATGACACAAAAACAATCTTATCGATTATCTAAAATAGAAAAACCAACACAAGAAGAAATGATGACTTTTATAGACAAAGATATACCAGATAAGATTGAGTAACATACTCGAAAACAACAAATTGTTTTCTCTATAATGAAAATCCATACTAATAACTTTTTAGTAACACTTTACAATGCAGATATTTCTGAAACATTATCTCCAATCACGCTGTTTCCACCTCTAACAGAATATTCGAAATCGCATCTGCGCCTGAAAGACCGTGGACAAAATAAAGTAATGTGTGATATAAAAAAACATTCGATACAATGACATTGAAATATTGATAACCTTCCAGGTTAACAACATTTCAACATCACATTCCCATAATCATCATGTTTTTAGAGTGTTATTTTTCTCTTTGATAAGAGTCCAAAATTCTGCATTTCGTGCATAGACTTGCTCGTTAGATTCCCAAAAGAGATCCGTTACTTCAGGCTGGATGGGAATACCTTTTTCTACCTCCTTATACTTTTGCCAGGGAGTTTTTCCACCTAAAGTTTTAACCACGGGATATTCTGATACCACCCACCGGTGAAAAATGATACCACCAGCACTCCTCACAGGTTTTCATGACCAAAAT
>JAFGID010000152.1 GCA_016929735.1 Ignavibacteriales bacterium
CTTGTTCCTCCACTTCCTTCAATAACAGTTTTTATCAAGTAAAAAATTATAGCTATTCCAAACAAATTATAAATTGAATAAGATGATTCAGTCGGTATGTTCAATTGCCATTTTGGAATTATATTAGTCCACAGTTCTTTTGTCGTTTCAAAAGTAATAAATCCACCTTGCTTCAATGGCACTGACAATTGGAAAGTATCAGGTAATATAAATTGTGTAAATGAAATATAACAGATGATAATAATTGAAGCAAAAATTAAAATACCTTGAAATACATCAGTCCACACAACACCATATAAACCGCTTGTAACGGTATAAATCATTGCAAGAAAAATCATAATTAGTGCGGCCCAGAATTCTGCTTTTAATCCGAATATTTCAGGTATTCCAAGTAATTCACCGATGAACTTTCCTCCACCAACAGCAAAATATGTTACGATTGCCGCTGTGCTAAGCAAAACAGCAATAGCGGAAATTAATCTTGCTACTTTTCCAGGTGTTTCGTTTCCGAATCTAAATTGCATCCATTCTGCGAGTGTCATAACTTTTGCACGGCGATTCCACTTACCCATAAATATCATTAAAAAAGCCATAATCAAAACAATGCCACCACGTATTTCAATAAAAAAACCTGACGCACCCAATGCATAAAGAAATGCCACATTAATCATCGTTCCGCTTACATCTAAATTAGAAGCCATTCCTGATGCTCCTAATACCCACCAAGGTAATGATCTATCTCCTAAGAAGTATGAATCAATTCCTTTTGACGCTTTGCGTTGAAAATACAATCCAACAAGCACCATACCTGATAAGTAAATAGCAATAATTAAATAATCAATAAATGCCATCTTAAACTCTGATTATTTTAGGTAAAATTAAATGATGTTTTATTAAACTATAGGTTAAATGTTTTTGTTAAAGTATTAAATAGGTTTTCGGGAATGTTTCAGTCTATTAATTGCTTTTTTAAGAGCTATTTCTGCACGGTCAACATCAACATCTTCTCTTTCTAAAATAGATAACTTTTTCTTTGCTTCTCGCAAAGCTTCTTCAGCTAATTTTATATCAATTTCTTCAGGTTTTTCGATAGTTTCAGCTAATACTATTATATTATTTTTCTCTACTTTGATAATGCCACCGCTTGTTATAAACTCAACTTTCAAATTATTTCTGTCAACTAAAACAATTCTACCTATTTCAAATGAACTTATGATGGGAGCATGGTCAAAGAGTACTTGAAAACTTCCTATAGTACCCGGAATGCTGATTGAAATAACTTGAGATTTATAAACAAGTTTTTCAGGAGTTATTATTTCTAGGTTCATAATTTTCATGTTATTCGCTAATTGTTTTTACCTTTTCAATCGCTTCTTCAATTGTTCCGACATACATAAATGCCGATTCAGGAAGATTGTCGCATCTTCCTTCCAATATTTCTTTGAAACCTTTTATTGTGTCTTCCAATTTTACATATTTACCAGGAAAACCTGTAAATTGTTCGGCAACGTGAAAAGGTTGGCTAAAAAATCTTTGTATCCTTCTTGCTCTTTTAACAATGGTTTTATCCTCGTCGGATAATTCATCCATTCCGAGAATGTTAATAATATCCTGCAAATCCTTATATGTTTGTAAAATTTCTTTTACTTTTATTGCAGTTTCGTAGTGTTCTTTTCCAATTATATTCGGTTGTAATATTCGGGATGTCGAATCGAGCGGGTCAACAGCAGGATAGATGCCGAGTTCTGTAATCTGACGACTTAAAACAGTTGTTGCATCAAGATGTGAAAATGCGGTTGCCGGAGCGGGGTCTGTTAGATCATCAGCAGGAACATATATTGCCTGAACGGAAGTAATCGAACCTTTATCAGTCGATGTAATTCTTTCCTGTAATTCACCCATCTCTGTAGCAAGGTTAGGTTGATATCCGACTGCACTCGGCATTCTTCCCAATAAAGCGCTGACTTCAGAACCGGCTTGTGTAAATCTGAAAATATTATCAATAAATAATAATACATCTTTTCCTTCTTCATCTCTGAAGTATTCAGCGAGAGCTAAGCCTGTTAATCCTACTCGTAATCGTGCACCAGGAGGTTCATTCATTTGGCCAAAAACTAATGCAGTTTTTGATAAAACACCGGATTCTTTCATTTCTAACCAAAGATCATTTCCTTCCCGAGTCCTTTCCCCAACACCAGCAAAAACAGAATAACCACCATGATGAGTTGCAATATTATGAATTAATTCTAATATGATAACAGTTTTCCCAACACCTGCACCACCAAATAATCCTGTTTTTCCACCTTTAGAATATGGCTCTAATAAATCAATTACCTTTATACCTGTTTCATACATTTCTTGATTTGTTGAGAGTGATGTAAATTTTGGAGAAGGACGATGTATAGGGTAGTACTTATCAGTTTTGATTTTTCCTAAGCCATCAATTTCTTTTCCAACAACATTAATCATTCGACCCATCGTTGATAAACCTACTGGTACTTTGATAGGTTCACCAGTATCAATAGCTTTCATACCTCGAACCAACCCGTCAGTAGAATCCATCGCAATTGCTCTCACACGATTTTCTCCGAGATGTTGTTGCACTTCAACAATCAATTCATCTTCTTCAGATTCATTATTTAAAGGAATTTTAATTGCATTGTAAATTGCCGGTAGTTCTTCAGAAGAAAAGTCAATATCAACTACAGGTCCAATTACCTGAACGATTATACCATTATTTACTTTCATAAATATTTTAATAATTTGAATTAAGTTTAACAATAATTTATTTTGCATGCAAAATTAAATAAATTTTTAATATTCATATATCATTTTTTTAAGAAAAGAGAGATGTTTCTATGTCTAAATCAATTATAGATAGAATAAAAAAAAGGAAGTCTGTAAGAACTTTTAAAAAAGTAATTTTTGAAGAATCCGAAAAAGAGAAAGTAAACTTATTATTAAATCAAAATATTAAAAGTCCATTTGGAAATATTTCTCGTTTTGTCTTAATAGAAAAAGAATTTGAGGAAAAGGATAAAGGAATTAAATTAGGAACCTATGGAATTATAAAAGGAGCAAAATATTTCATAATTGGAATTTTAGAAAAGAAGAATAAGTATTATAACGAAGATTTTGGATATGCAATGGAAAAAATAATATTAGATATAACAGATTTGGATTTAGGAACCTGTTGGATTGGAGGACTGGCAAAATTTCTGCAATTTTCAAAATCAATTAAACTTAGTGAGAATGAAGTTATTGGTGCAATTAGTCCAGTCGGATATTCGGCAGAGAAAATGAGCATCACAGAGAAGTTACTTAGATTCTCTGCTGGTTCTGCAAAGCGAAAACCTTCGAATGAAATATTTTTTCATAATTCAATAAAGTCTCCATTGGAAAAGTTACCTGATGAAAATTTTAATATTATTCTTGAAATGGTCAGGTTGGCTCCTTCTGCTTCAAATAAACAACCTTGGAGAATAATTAAAGAAAATGAAAAAAATAATTTCCACTTTTACTTAAAACGAAATTCGGGTTATCAGAAAATGCGTGAGGATATTGATCTGCAAAAAATTGATATGGGTATTGCGATGTGTCATTTTGAATTAACAGCAAATGAATTAGGAGTAAAAGGGGAGTGGTTATTCAAACAACCTGAAAATATAGACATTGACAATGAGCTAGAATATATCGCCAGTTGGATTTCGAATTAATATTTTTCATCAATATTAATCTCTTGTATTTTCAACTTATATTCTGATTGAATTTTCTTAATAAAAAATGCATTATCGAATGAACACATTCCTCTGGATCCGCCGTAGTATTCGTAAATTAAAATTATTATTTCCTTTTGAATATCATCTTTAAAAATCTTATAATTAAATTTTGCATTGCAATCTCCAAAATTGGAAATACATAGTAGAGATTTTTTAGTAAAATCAATTTCGGATGGCGTAAATTCAGAACAATATTTCTGAACATAATCGGAATAGAAAATACTTTGATATGTGCTATCATCTTGAATGATATTGACATTGTAAATTTGAATGCAACTACACAACGGTATCTGATAAAATTCTATTTGTTCCAAATCTTTCAATGAATCTGGGATTGCTAAAGTATCGTAATCTTGTGCTGATAAACTTACAGAGAGAAATAGCGAAAATGCAAAAAGTATTTGTCTCATTATTTTACCTCCCGAATTTATGTTAAATTAACGTATTTCTTCGCGTGATAAGAACTTCGGACTAATGGTGCAGATTCTACATGTTTAAAACCAATTTCAAGAGCAATGTCTCGATAATTTCCAAACTCAGCAGGGGATAGGTACTTTTCAACTGATATATTATTTCTTGAAGGTTGCAGATATTGTCCAATAGTTAAAATATCTACCTCTGCATTGAATAGGTCATTAAGCAATTCTAAAATTTCTTCATGCTTCTCGCTAATTCCCAACATAAAACCACTTTTTGTTGTCAGTCCTTTTTCTTTGAACCATTTTAATAATTCAAGACTTTGCTGATAATTTGCCTGTGGTCGAACCGTTGGATACAATCTTTTAACTGTTTCAATGTTATGGTTTAATACATCAGGTGGATTTTTAAGTAGAATTTCAAATGAATTTATATTTCCTCTGAAATCAGGTATCAATGTTTCAATCGTGCAATTTGGAATATTCAAACGGATTGATTTTACCAATTCAGAAAAATGAGTTGCACCACCATCTTCCAGATCATCACGGGTAACTGATGTAATTACAACATGTTCTAAATTTAAATCTTTGACCATACTTACAATATTTTCAATTTCATTCAAATCAATTTCTGACGGTTTCCCGGTTTTTACATTACAGAATGAACAATTTCGTGTACATGTGTCACCAAGAATTAAAAAGGTTGCTGTCCGGTTATTCCAGCATTCATATAGATTTGGACATTTTGCTTCTTCGCAAACAGTATGGAGATGAGATTTTTTCAATAATTGATTTACATATTTATAATTCTCACCCGAAGGTATTTTTGTTTTCAACCAATCAGGCTTATTTATGTATTTTTTATTTTCCATATGCTTATTCTACTATATATTTTTGTCTATCCCATTCAATAAATTTCTGTTTAACAAAATCAAATACTTTATCGTTTGTAATCTTTGAATTTTTGTCTAAATCAATTTTTTGACCAAAAG